>CAZLRL010000114.1:0-6260 GCA_964561645.1 uncultured Desulfobacterales bacterium | reverse complement strand
GCCACCCGCTCTACCTGCTGAGCTACCGGGGAGCATGGTTGTGGCAGGGGTCTTTGGTTCGAATCAAGCCGGTTTCCCCTGCGCCTGTATATTATTACTCAGTCTTATTCTTGCTGTCAATAACCTGGAGACCTCCCGGGAATTTATCCTGTCTGGGCGGAAGGCCCCGGAGTAGAGACCCTGCGAAAATACCCTCGGTCATCCTGAGCCTACAAGCCGTTGCAAAACCCTATTTTTCTGTCATCCTGAACGAAGTGAAGGAGCTAGAACTTATTGGAAAAACTGGATTCTTCGGTCGCGGCGCTCCCTCAGAATGACAAAAAAAACCTCAGAAGGAGAATTTTCTCACTTGGCAGGGCTCAAGATTAAAAAGGAGGGCCAGCCCTTCTGGATGTTCAAAATTCGGGCTGCCAAGATGAATTAGGGGTTGTTCTCAGTCCGCCTGCCACAGGAAGAATGGTCCTGACAAGGCTCCAGGGCCTGTTTCAACAACTGAACCCCCAGGTTTTTCACCAACGCGTGGTGGGGTAAGCCCCTGGAGGTGAAGTGCCGTATCGCTCTGCCCTCAGGCTCTCGAGCTTCTGGGCGGAAGTGGAATACTCCTTAAAAAGGTCGCGGGTTCGAGCCCTCCCAGGGGATTTTTCCTTCCACCGCGGCCCCGGTACCCGGACTTGGGGGTCGGCGATCTTCCAGGTAAGGGTGGGAATATTCCTGTCCAGCTCCGCCTTCTTTTTAACGGGGCGCGGCTGTGCGGCTTCCTTGTCCTCCCTGTTCCAGGCCTTGCCTTGGTAGGCTTTGGTGATACTGGCGACGTATTTTTCCGTCTCCTGATAAGGAGGCACGCCCTGATATTTTTCCACGGCCTTAGGCCCGGCGTTGTACGCGGCCAAGGCCAGAACCACGTCCTGCTTGAAGCGCGACAGGCAGTGCTTGAGGTATTTCACCCCGCCGGCGACGTTTTCTTCGGGATCAAACGCGTCTTTCACCCCCATCAAGGCCGCGGTCTCGGGCATGAGCTGCATGAGCCCCTGGGCTCCCTTGGGGGAAACCGCGCCCGGATCGCCCCCGGATTCCCGGCGCAGCACCGCCTGGACCAGCTTCTCGTCCACCCCGTGCTTTTGGGCGTATTTTTTGACCAGGACAGCAAGACGGGCTTTGAATCTGGGACCGGTTTTCACCGCAGGCCGGGAGTCGGAGGCGGGGACATCCGAGGCCGAAAGGGTCTGTTCTATCATTATGGCTTGGCCCACAGGGATGTTGTGCAGGATTTCCGGGGCAATCCTCAAGAAGGCCACCTGGGGCACGGGTTTGGGGGGCGCGGGCGGCGCCGGAGGCAGGCTGGGCGGCCCCAGACAGAGAAAAGCCACCAGGGCAGTCAAGGATTTTAGCATAATCTGAGGACTTGCAAGGTTCTTGCCAAAAACTGGAAGTTAAAAAAGGCTGGGTCAGCAGAAAAAAACCGCGAGGTTTAATGATAACAGAAATCCAGAAAAAAGGGAGGGACAGGCAGCGTGATCAGATCGTCAAGCCCAGGTATTACTCTACATACCCTTTGGAGATGGCGTATTTGATCAGCTCGGTCAAGCTGTGCAGGTTCAGCTTCTGCATGATGTTATAGCGGTGGCGGCGCACGGTGTGGACGCTGATGAACAGGGACTCGGAGATTTTCTGGGTACTTATGCCCCGGGCCAGACACTGCAGGATCTCTTTTTCCCGCTCCGTCAGGACTTCGGGTTCTTCTTCTCCCCGGGCAAAACTCAGTAAAGCTTCGGAAAGCCGCGCCGAGAAGTATTGGTTGCAGATTCTCACGGCTTTGATGGCATCGATGAGTTCACTGCTCGGTTCTTCTTTGAGGATAAACCCGTCCGCGCCCTCGCTCACCGCCTGTCTGACAAATTCTTTGGTGCCGTGCATGGTCAGGATGACCACCTTCACCTGGGGATAACGCTTTTTCACCTCCCGCAAGGCTTCCAGGCCGCGCAGTTTCGGCATGGCAATGTCGAGGATGATGAGATCGGGAACCGAGGTCTTCAGGAGTTCCAACAACTCCAGGCCATTGTCTACTTCACCGCTGATCTGGACGTGCTCCAGTTTTTCAATAAAATTCCGGATCCCCTGGCGAAACATCACGTGATCGTCGGCCAGAACAATTTTATAAGGGGTCACTGTCGGTCCTTGCGCTGGAAAATCGGAATAGTAAAAGTGATTTGGGTGCCCGCTTGTTTCCGGCTCACGATGTTAAGGGTGCCCCTCAGAATCTTGACCCGTTCTTCCATGGCCAGCAGTCCCAGGGTCCTTTTGCCGGCCAGGGCTTCAGCCAGGTTAAACCCCTGGCCGTCGTCCTTAACGCTGAACTCGACCCCGCTGCCGACCCGCCGGGCCCGCAGCCACACGTTTTGGGCGCGCGCGTGTTTGCCGATATTGGTCAAGGCTTCCTGCACCAGGCGATAGAGCGCGGTTTGCACGGGCACTTCAAAAAGATCGTCGAGTTCGTCCACGTCGGTCTGCCAGTTGAGCCTCTGGGCCACGGCAAAATTCTCCACCAACACATGCAACGCGGTGGACAGCCCCAGGTCCTCCAGGTCACCGGGAGTTAAATCCCGACAGAGGTGGCGCACATTGCGGACGGAGTCCTGGAGGGCATGTACCGCCTGCTGAACTTCTTTGCCCTGGACCGGATGTTCCGCCCCCAACTCTTCCTGGAGAGCTTCCAGTTTGAGCTTCAGGAGCAGCAGGTCGTGTCCCAATACATTATGCAGTTCGGAGGCCAGACGCTTGCGCTCCTGTTCCTGGGCGGTCAGCAGCTGATAGCTCAGGGAACGCAGTTTTTCCTCCGATTCCCTCAGGGCCCGCTCTTCTTTTTGATGCAAAATGGTCAAGCCGAGGATGCCGGCTGCGGTCAGCAGGGCGTCTACTTCCATGGAGGACCATTCCCGTTCCTGGATGCACTCTTCGAAACTGATGCCTCCCCACCATTGTTGACCCACAAAAATGGGCACCACGACCAGGGATTTGGTGTCCCGGGCTGCCAGCGGCGCCTGCTCGGAGGGTGGAAAATCGGCCACGCGTCCCCAGATTATCTGTCCCAGGGGCAGCACCTTCTCCCAACGTTCAAAACCCGCCGCTTTATAGGAGGTTTTCTGAAACCCGGAAGCCTCGTTTTTCAGTTGCTCCACCTCGGGCGCCGCCCACTGATGCCGCAGGTTGGAAAGTGTGCCTTTCTTATCGGCCTGGTTTTCAAATATATAAATCCGGCTCACCTGCACGGCCTGCCCTAAGCGCTCCAGGACTTCCTGCATGTCTGCTTCCCAGGAATGGGTTTTCAAAAATTTCTCGGCCGCGTAGCTCACCGCCTCCAACACCGCCTCCCGCCGGCGCAGGGCCTCCTCGGCCGCTTTACGCTTGGTGATGTCCCGGGTTACCCCCAAAATTCCCTGGGGTTTATTATTGGGACCCCGGATAAAACTGGCTTTCACCTCGGTATGAATATGGGTGCCATTCTTGTGGACCTCCTCCAGCTCAAAGACCCGATATCTTTTCGGGTCTGATAAACCGTTCTTCTCCCTGGCCATCTCTTCGCTGAAAATCTCCAGGGCCCGCCCCAGGGAAGCGGGGGGAAGAAATTCTCCTATATTTCTGTCCAGAATTTCCTCGGGAGTAAAGCCCAGCGCTCGTTGAATGGAGGGGCTGATATAAGTGGTGTTCAAATCCAGATTCGTAGTCCAGATGACGTCACTGACATTTTCCGCTATTAACCGATAGCGTTCCTCACTTTTCCTGAGGGCCTCCTCGGCCGCTTTGCGTTCAGTGATATCGGTACCCACCTGGACTGAGCCCTCTATCCTTCCCGACGGGTCGAAAATCGGTGAAACGGTAAGGAGAAAATGACCTTGGAGCTTCTCATCCCAAAACTCCCTCACTACGGCCTTCCCATTGGCCAACAATGAGGGGGTGGGGCAGTGAGAGCAAAGCTCTTCCAAGCCGTACAAGGCTTGATAACAGAACTTACCCATCATCTCTTCAGGATTGACTCCTAACCTGGTGGCCACGGACCGGTTGACCCGGACTATGCGATGTTGATTGTCCAAGATCATGACCATTTCCGAAATGGCGTCAAAGGTCCGCTCCCAGTCCTCTTGGGCCCGGACGAGCTTCTCCTCCATCCGCTTGCGCTCGGTGATGTCTTTGGCTACCGCGAGGAAAGCCTGGGGGGAGCCATCCGGGTTCCGGAGTATGCTAATCCTGGTTTCAGCCAGAAAAGGGGAGCCATCTTTTCTTAACAAGGTTAATTCGGTTTCAGTAAAGGTTTCTCGGGCGGATCTCTTCTGATCAAGTCTCTGAGCCAAAGCCAGGCTTTGCGGGGGGAAAAAATCAAACGCGGTCATGCCCACTATTTCTTCGGGTCGTTCGACGCCGTAGAGCGCAGCCGCGTTGGTATTGGCCATGGTGAGTTTCAGGTCCTGATTAAAGACCAGGACGGCGTCCGGAGAGGTTTCAAACAGGGTGCGATAGTGAGCTTCGCTTTCTTGGAGAGCTTGCTCCAGCTCTTTGCGCTGGGTGATATCCAGCGACATTCCTTGCAGGAAAAGGTGCCGGCCTGATGAATCGTGCACCACCCGGGCTTTGTCCTGAATCCAGATGGCACGGCCATCTCTGGTCAGTACCCGGTATTCGCAGTCAAACTGGTCTCCAGTCTCTTGGCATCGGGCCACTTCCGCCAACACCCAGTCCTTGTCTTCGGGGTGCAACTGTTTTACCCAAATAGAGGGGTCGACTTCAAACTCGGCCGGAGATAAGCCCAGGATGTACTCGACCTGAGGAGAAACATAGCTCGGGATTTTGAAATTATCCAAAGGGGAGATATAGGTGATGGCCGGGATTTGCTCTACCAAGGTGCGGTATTTGAGCTCTGATTTTTTGAGAGCTCTCTCAGCCTGAACCCGGTCGGTTATGTCGCGGGCTAGACCCAGCCTGAGTTTTTTTCCCCGGTAATCAAAATAACTGGCCTTCACTTCCACCGGGAAAGTGGAGCCGTCCTTCCGCCGATGGATGCCTTGCAGGGTCTCCGGGGTCTCCGGACTTTGCTGCCATAATCTGGTTAATTCTTCGGGGCCGACGCCAGCTTCAATGTCGAACAAGGACATGCCCACAAGTTCTTCCCGGCTGTAGCCCAGGCTGTCGCAGGCCTGTTGATTCGCTTCCAGAATCAGCCCGGCATCGTGGACGAAAAAGGCGTCGCCGGCGCACTCCTGCACCAACCGAAAGCGATCCTCGGATTCCCGGAGAGAATCTTCGGCCTGCTGGAGTTTCGTGATGTCCTCATACAAAATGAAATGCTCTTCCCCCTCCAGGGGGACGGCTCTGAACTTGACGACCTTGGTGGAGCCGTCTTTGCAGGTCACGGTGAAAATCCGGGGCTCGACCTCGCCGACCCGGGATTCCTGCCGATAGAGCTTCCAGTCCGCAATGACCTGGTCGCGGTACGCCGCGTCGGGGTAGGCCTGAGCGAACCACTCCTGTCCGGTGGGAATGTCTTCCAGGGTGTAGCCGAACATGTCGACGAACTTGGGATTGAGATACTGGTAGCGGCCGTTGCTCCCAACCACGGCAATGCCCAGGGGGGCGCTCTCGGCCAGAAGCCGGTATTTTTTCTGTTCCGGGGCCAAGATCTCCTCGGGTGAAAAGAGCCGGTGCGGGGGAGACGCGTGGGAATTAAGCCGCTTTTCAGTCTGTTTTTTGCCTTCATTGTTTTCAAACCGGAAGGCCTTTTTGGCGTAGGCAAAGCGAAAGATTAGAGGAGCCTGATTCAACATGAGTGTTTATACCGAAGGGTTGCTCATACATATGGGAATCAACATTCTTCTGGCGCTGAGCGTATACGCTCCCTTGATGACGGACCAGCTGTCCGTAGGTAACGCGGGTTTTATGGCCCTCGGGGCCTACATGTCGGCGTACCTGACCGTCGTGTCCGGTCTACCGCTGTTGCTTGCTTTGATCATCGGGGCGTCGGGAGCCAGCATGATCGGCATTCTGATCGGGATTCCCGCCCTGCGACTCAAAGGCCTGTTTCTGGTCATGGCCACGTTGGGGTTCGGGGAGATCGTCAGGACCTTTTTCCTGAATTTCGAACCGACCGGCGGCGCGTCGGGTTTTCGGGGTCCGATGGGTACGAGCCTGGTTTCGGTTTACATTTACGTGGTTATAGTCATCGCTGTTTTTTGGCTGCTCCACCGCTCTCGGCTCGGTCGTTCCTTGGACGC
>CAZLRL010000113.1:0-8124 GCA_964561645.1 uncultured Desulfobacterales bacterium | reverse complement strand
ACCCCAATTCCCCTCGAAATTGCCGAACCACCCCCCAAGCCCGCCCGGGAAGCCGCGACGGCAGCGGCGGCGGAGGAGGGCATCATCGACCTGGAGGAGGTGCTCACCGAGGAAGAGCGGGCCGTTGAAATAAAGAAACGCCGTTTTCGCCGCTTCCGGGAAGGGTTGGCCCGCACCCGGAAAAACCTGTCCGGGGGTCTGGAGAGTCTGTTCCTGGGGGACCGGGAAGTTGACGCCGGAGTCCTGGAAGAGCTTGAAGAAATTCTCATCTCAGCCGATATAGGGGTAGATACCAGCCTGCGCCTGGTAGAGGTGATCCGGGACCGGGTGAAGCGCCGGGAGCTCAGGAATGCCACCCGCCTCAAGGAGGCCCTCCGGGAAGAGATGGTGGCCCTCTTGCGCGGATCCGAGGCGCCGCCGCGCCTGGCCCGGCCCTGGGTGGTGCTGCTGGTGTGGGTCAACGGCGTGGGGAAAACCACCACCATTGCCAAGCTGGCTTATCAGGACCGCAAGCAGATGCTGACGCCGCTGCTCATTGCGGCCGATACCTTCCGGGCCGCGGCGGTGGAACAACTGGAAATCTGGGGAGAGCGGGTGGGCGCCCAGGTGGTGAAGCAAAAAACCGGGGCCGATCCCGCCGCGGTGGTGTTTGACGGCTTGAGTGCAGCCCTGTCCCGGGGCGCGGACATGGTCTATGTGGACACCGCCGGCCGCTTGCACACCAAAGTAAATTTGATGGAGGAGCTGAAAAAAATTCATCGCACCGCCGCCAAAAAACTGCCCGGCGCACCCCATGAGACCCTGTTGATCCTGGACGCCACCACGGGCCAGAATGCCTTGAGCCAGGCCCGCCTGTTTCATGAGGCCGTGGGAGTGACGGGCATCATCCTCACCAAGCTGGACGGCACGGCCAAAGGGGGCATGGCCCTGGCCGTGGCCCACGAAACCGGCCTGCCGCTCCGCTACCTGGGGGTAGGCGAGGGGATGGATGATCTCCAGCCCTTCGATCCCGAGGCTTACGTGGCCGCTATCCTGGACTGAATATGGGGTGGGAGATGGTGAGCAGAGTATCAGGTCAGCTTGTTCTTGTCCCCGGCACTCTGGCCGGGTGGGGGCGGCGCTGAGGGCTGATGATGGCAAAGCCGGTTCGTGCACCTCTGTGGCAGGCGTGGGGGCCCCCGGTAGTCTGGGCCCTTATGCTGGTAGCTTTGTCAGGGGACGTGGGCGCCAGCCCCAAAACCTTTCACCTGTTCCAATGGGTCCTGGCCACCTTCACCAATCTGTCCCCCCAAACCATCGAGCTCCTGCATCCCTGGTTCCGCAAGTCCCTGCATGTCATCTTTTATGGCATTTTGTCGGTCCTGTGGTTTCGGGCCCTGGTCCTTACTTATCCGGAACGCCGGGGCGTCAACCTGATCCTGACTCTGGTCCTCAGTCTGGGGGTATCCCTCCTCGATGAGGGACACCAATACCTGGTGCGGTCCAGGAGCGGCGCTTTTCGGGACATCGGTCTGGATATGACCGGAGCGATTCTTTTCACTCTGGTGACGGCCCGCCTCTTGAAAAGGAGGGTGAGGATTCCTTCCGAGGCCGAGGAGTCCCCCTTTTCCTGATGCCCGTTCTTCCGCTTGCATTGGAAAAAAAGCTGATTTATCTTCACAGGGTAGAAATGAATCCCTGGAGGACACGAAAACTTTCGGAGCGTTATATACGTGCTGCCTAGACGAAGAATCCGAAAATTTATTCCTGCTGTTCTAGTGTTGGTGAGCGCTCTGCTCCTCGGGGCTTTTTCCCTAGCCGGCCAGGCCCAGGAAGCCGCCGGAGCCCCGGAAGGCGCCGGTTCCTTTTCCCAGGTGGTGGAACATCGGCTGCCCAACGGCCTGCAGGTTCTGATCCTCAAAGAACCCCGGGCTCCGCTGGTAACTCACCAGATCTGGTACAAGGTCGGCTCCCGCAATGAGGAGTTGGGGAAAACCGGTCTGTCTCATGTAACCGAACACCTGATGTTCAAAGACACGCATAAGTACAAGGCCAAAGAGTTTTCCCGTCTGGTGCAGAGAGCCGGCGGACGGGACAACGCCTTTACCAGCAAGGACTATACCGCGTATTTCCAAAACGGTCCCAACACTGAGCTCAAGCGCTGGATGGAGATGGAGGCGGACCGGATGCGGGGCCTCAAGGTGGATGAAAAGGCCTTTGAGACCGAAAAAAATGTGGTTTTGGAAGAGCGGCGCCTCCGGACCGAGGACGATCCGGTGGGTTTCCTGATGGAAGACGCCACGGCCATGGCCTACAAGGCTCATCCCTACCAATGGCCCATCATCGGCTGGTATCATGACCTGGAGGCCCTGAACCGCCAGGACTTCCTGAAATATTACAGCACCTATTATCGGCCCAACAACGCCACCCTGGTGGTGGTGGGCGACGTGGACCCGAAGCAGGTCCTGACCTGGGCGGAACAGACCTATGGCCAGATTCCGGCCGCGCCCGAGCCCCCGCCGGTGACCGCCAAGGAACCCCGCCAATATGGCGAGCGGCGGGTGGTGGTGCAGCGGGAAGCCCAGTTGCCTTACCTGGTCATGGCTTATCATGTGCCCAATTGGGAGAATCCTGATGCCTTTGCCCTGGAGCTGCTGGTGCATCTGCTCTCCCAGGGGCGCAGTTCCCGCCTCTACCACAAGCTGGTCTACAAGAAGCGCCTGGCCCTGGACGCGGGGGCCGATTATGGTCTGGACACGGCCGACGCTTCCATCTTCCTGTTTTACGGCCAGCCCCTGCCGGGAAAAACCGTGGCCCAGATCGAACGGGCCCTGGACGCGGAAATCAAAAACCTGCAAACGGACCTGGTGGAGCCCAAGGAGCTGGAAAAGGCCAAAAATCAGGTAACCGCCAATTTTTACCTGTCTATGGATTCCCTCTTTTACCGAGGTATGGTTCTGGGCAAGTTGGCCTCCGTGGCCCGCTGGGACCTGGTCCAGGAATTCATCCCCAAAATCAACCAGGTCACGGCCGAAGACCTTCGCCGGGTGGCGCGGGAGTACCTCGTGCCTGAAAACCGCACCATTGGGGTACTTCTGCCTATCCGCGGGGCCCGGCCCCAGGTTGGTCGCGCTCGGCCCGCCGAAACCAGCCATTAAATGGGTTCTAGTTTTGATGGGTCAGGTGAAGGGGTGAAGTGCTGAGTAGGGAATCCACCCGGAGGTAATTCTGAGAAAGCCTGTCGGCATGATAAAGAAATTTCTGGTCATTTTCCTGGTCATCATGATGGCGGCGCCAGCCGTGGCCCAAAAAGACGCGCCCGCCAAGGTTTTGGGGGAGCGCCACCAGCTTCCCAACGGCTTGGTGTGGCTGTTCTCCGAGCAGCGGAGCCTGCCCCTGGTGCGGGTTAATCTGCTCATCAAGGGCGGGGAGCTCTGTGATCCCCCGGACAAGGCCGGGCTGGCCAACCTCACCGCCTTGCTCCTGACCCAGGGGACCAAAAAGCGTTCAGCCAGCGAAATCGCCCGGGAGGTGGATTTTCTGGGCGCCAGGCTGGGGGCCAGCGGCAGTGACGATTATACCTCGGTGGGGCTGACGGTCCTCAAAAAGGGCCTGGAACCGGGGCTGGACCTGTTCCAGGACATCCTGCTGAATCCGGCCTTTGATAAAGATGAAATCAAGCGCAAGGTTTCCCAGCTGCAGGCTTCCTTTCAAACCGATCAGGATGAGCCCGGCATCGTGGCCTCCCGGGCCTTTCACCGCCGCCTGTTCGGGTCGCACCCCTATGCTCATCCGCCCAAGGGGACGCCCGCGGGCCTGAAAGCCATCGAGCGCCAGGACCTGGTGGATTTCCACCGGAAATATTACCGCCCCAACAACGCCATCCTGACTATAGTTGGGGACCTGTCCTTCGAGGAGGCCCAGGCCTGGGTGACCAAAATATTCGGCGACTGGAAGGCGGAGCCCGTTTCATTGCCGGAGGTCCCGCCTCCCCCGGGGGTGAGCGCGGCGGAAAGCATTGTGATTGATAAGGATATCACCCAGGCCAATATCATTTGGGGCCACCTGGGGCTGGCCCGGGACAATCCCGATTTTTACGCGCTGCAGGTCTTGAATTACATCCTGGGCGGCGGAGGTTTTTCTTCCCGCCTCCTGACCAACATCCGGGAGAAACGGGGCCTGGTGTATTCCGCGGGCAGCAGTTTCGATGCCGGCTTGGAGCCGGGGGCCTTTGCCATCGGTTTGGAAACCAAAAATGCGAGCGCCCAAGAGGCGGTGACCCAGGTCATTCAGGAGGTGGAAAAGATCCGCACCCAGCCGGTGAGCACCGACGAACTGGAGGGGGCCAAGTCTTATCTGATCGGCAGTTTCCCTTCCAAAATGGATTCGGTGGCCAAGCGGGCGGCGCTGTTGGCCTACGTCGAATTTTACGGTCTGGGTCTGGATTATCCCTGGCGCTATCCTTCCCTGATTAAAGATCTGACTCCTGCCGATATCAACAAGACGGCAGAGAAATATTTGCATCCTGAGACATACCTCCTGGTAGTGGTGGGCAACCGGAGCGAATTGCCAGCCTTCGCCCCGCCCGCCCCCGTGCCGGGAGAAAAGGAGAAGAAAGATGACACGGGCAAAAAAACCCAACCTTAGGGCCAGTGGACTGCTGGCCGCACTTCTGATGTTGACCCTGGCGTGGGGACCGTCTCTGGCCCCGCAGCCGGCTGTGGCCGCTCCACTGGCGCCGGATACCGTTGCCGACATCGCGCAGAAATATTCCTCGGCCGTGGTCAACATCAGCACTCAGAAGACCTTCAAGGGCGGCAGTTCCCGCCGGGAATTTTTCGGTCCCGGTCCGATGCCCAGCCCCCAGGACCCCTTCTGGGATTTTTTTGAAAAATTCATGCCGGAGATGCCCCGCAACCGCACCCAGCGGTCTTTGGGCACCGGTTTCATCATCGATCCCCAGGGCCTGATTATTACCAACGATCACGTGGTCAAGAATGCTGACAAGATCAAGGTCAAGATGGCCGGCAAGGGCGGCAAAGAATATACCGCCACCGTCAAGGGCCGTGATCCGCAAACCGACATCGCCCTCTTGCAGATCGAGAGCAATGAGACCTTTCCTTACCTGTCCCTGGGAAATTCCGATGATATCCAGGTAGGGGACTGGGTGGTGGCTATCGGCAATCCCTTCGGCCTGGGCCACACCGTCACCCAGGGCATCATCAGCGCCAAGGGGCGGGTCATCGGCGCCACCCGCTATGACAATTTCCTCCAGACCGATGCCGCCATCAACCCGGGAAACAGCGGCGGGCCGCTCCTCAACCTGAACGGAGAAGTGGTGGGCATTAACACCGCGATCGTGGCCTCGGGCCAGGGCATCGGTTTTGCCATCCCCAGCACGTTGGCCAAAGACATCATCTCCCAGCTGCAGGAAAAAGGCAAAGTGGTCCGGGGTATGCTGGGCGTGCAGGTGCAGACGGTCACCCCGGAAATGGCCAAGGCCTTCGGGCTGTCCGAACCCAGGGGCGCCCTGGTGGCCGAGGTGCACCCGGATACTCCGGCGGAGAAGGCCGGCCTCCAACGGGAAGACATTATTGTGGAATACAACAATATTCCCATCAAGGAGATGAACGACCTGCCGCGTTTGGTGGCGGCCACGCCCCCGGGTACCGAAACCACGATCAAGGTGCTCCGGGACGGCAAGGAGAAAACCCTCCCCATTGCGGTGACCGAACTCAAGGAAGAGCGCTTTGCCCAGGAGCCCACGGAGGTGGAAGACGAAAGCTCCATCGGATTGGTGGTGGAGGACCTGGATCCCCGTCTGGCCCGGCGCTTCGGCCTCAAGGAAGCCAAAGGGGTGGTCGTGGTCAATATAGTGTCCGGCTCCAGCGCCGAAGAAGCCGGCCTGCGCCGGGGAGACATTATTCTGGAAATCAACGGCGAGGAGGTCAACGACGTCAAAACCTTCCAGAAAATTATGGCCCAGCAACCCAAAAAGTCTTTTACCCGCTTCCTGGTAAGGCGGGAAGGCAGAACTCTCATCCTGGCGGTGGAAATCCCGGAGGAATAAGTCCGGGCCCGGTCAGGGAGGAACCATCCCTGGCCGCAGCCGGGTGGGTCGGAGCGGCTTCGGAGGCCGGGCGGCCTTTTGAGCCGCTCCTTGCCAGGGGGCGGACCTGCGTGTCCGCCCTTGGTTTGGGGCGGACCTGGGTGCGCCCCTAGTGTTGCGTGCCGTAATTACGATGACATTCATTGGCAGCAATATCGAAAATACCCTATTAATTTCGAGACACGACACTCCAGGTGTAATTCATTTCGACACTAATTCCATTAATTGAAAAGGGCGCCGTCCCTGGCGCCCTGAAGGCTTGGTAATTCCAGCCCCTGCTGTAATGAGCTGTTTGACTATAGTTATCGCAATTTTGGTGTCAGCCGTTTTTATGCCCGCGGCTTACTTCTTTTTGATGACCACCAGGGTGTCGTCATTGACCAGGGGATAGATTTCTTCGATGTGCTGGTTGAGCAGCGACACGCACCCGAAGGTCCAATCTTCGCCCGCCGCGTTCATGTAAGGGTCATGAGTGCCGTGGATGCCGATCTCCCCGCCGATCTTGGCGTCGAAGGGGATGCGGCCGGTTTTTTTGCCCTTGGTGAATTTCAGCCAATTGTCCATGTTGGGGTAATCCAGCAAAATGAATTTATCCCAGCGGGGGTGGTCGAACTTGGTCACCACCCGGTACACCCCTTCAGGAGTACACCTGTCACCCTGGTATAATTTATCATTTCTGGGATTGGCCCCCAGGACTATGGGATAGGTTTTCAGCCGGGTGGTACCCCGGTAGACGGTGAGCCGCCGAGGGACTTTCTGCACCCAGATAATGGTGGGTCTGACCCTCGGGTTTTTAAAGCCGTTTTTCTTCAGCAGGTCGCTGATTTCCAGTTGTTCCGGCGTCAGGTTCCGGGGCTGGGGCTGGTAGACCTCCAAATCCGGCGGCAGGGCCAGCGTCGATTTGGCCTCCAGAGCCTTTTTCTTGCCGGCACAACCCCCCAAAGACAAGACTAAAGCAAGTGAGACGAAAATAACCAACCAGTTCCGCATAGTAATTCCTCCCCCAAGTGTTACGTATGCGATAACGGACCGACTATAGCAAAAGGGCCTTGCGGAGTCAAGGTTTTGTGTCAACATTTCTTTTTGGTAAAGTTAATCAGCCCTCGTTTTTTCCTTATCCAGCCCAGCGTTCTTACCGGGTAATGTGAGACAGGTTTTTTGTAGTTGCCTTGACCGGGGAAAAGTTGCTTTACTTGTTTGTTCAAATTAATAAAACGTCGGTCGTTCTTATTCCCTTGTCCCTGGTCTGCAGCCGTGGCGGAGTCCCGACCCTACCCGTTGGGGCTGGCGGGGGAAAAATACGCGCCCCCGATTCCCATTAATAACCACCACCTACCCTTCCAAGAGCGGCCGCGGCGGGATTTCACTATCGCACTTGAGGAAAAATTCCGGTATTCTTAAACAAGCGGCTCCTACCTTACAGCTTATGGCTTTACACCTGATTATTGACGGCTATAATCTCATTCGCCAATCTCCCTGGTTGAGCCTTCTGGACGCCCGGGATCTGGAGGAGGGCCGGGAGGCCTTGCTGCGGACTTTGGCGGATTATCGTCAGTCGCGTCCCCAACACAAGATCACCGTGGTTTTCGACGGCTGGCAGGGGGGCGGCTTGAGGGAAAGCCGGGATGTGCACCGGGGTGTGGGCGTGGTTTATTCCCGGCGGGGCGAGCGGGCCGATGAGGTGATCAAGCGCCTGCTGGCCCGGGAGGGACGCCGGGCCGTGATGGTGAGTTCGGACCGGGAGCTCCAGGATTTTGCCGACCGCCAAGGCGCCACCTGGGTCGCGGCCGGACAGTTTGAAGCCCAGTATTTAAGCCCAGCCGAAGCTAACCTGGCTGGCGAAGAAGAAGACACGGCCACCCCGCGCCGCGGCGCCAAAAAAGGCCCGGCCCGTCGTCTCAAAAAAAGCCTGCGCCAAAAAAGGACGCGCCTGCGCAAGCTGTAAGCGCGAGAATAAGAATTGGCTGAAAAAATAACCGCATCCCAAAAGATCGAATTTGTCACAAAAACACTCTAGCCCTGCGGCCCTGTCACCT
>CAZLRL010000112.1:0-8130 GCA_964561645.1 uncultured Desulfobacterales bacterium | reverse complement strand
GAGCTCTATGGCTCCCAATACGTGCGCAATCCCCAGGTGACTCTCATCGTCAAGGAATACCGGCACCAGCGGGTCTCGGTCACGGGCGCGGTGGACAAACCCGGGTCCTATGAAATAATCGGGCCCCGGACGCTGTTGGAGGTGCTGGCCATGGCGGGAGGACTCCAGGACAAGGGGAGCACTGCCAAAGCCGGTGATGTGGTGCACGTCATTCGCAGCCAGAGTGCCTCCCAGAAAGCTCAGGCCCTGGCCGTCGCGGCTTCGACGGCTTCCGCCCCTGCTGGCCGCGGGGCTCTGATCATCGACCTGGAGCGTCTGCTGGGCCAGGGAGCCGCTGAACTCAACATCCCCATCCAAAACGGGGATGTGGTCCATGTACCCTTTGCCGGCAATGCCTACGTTCTGGGCGGCGTGCGGCGCCCCGGCAGCGTGTCCGTGCGTGACAACCTCTCTTTGAGCCAGGCCCTGGCCATGGCCGGCGGCGTGGACCCGGTGCTGGCCACCAATCAGGTGGACATCATGCGCCTGGACAGCAGCAAGAAACCCATCAAAATTACTGCTCACCTGGACAAAGTTCTCAGCAATCAAGAGGAGGATGTAACTCTGAAAGACAATGACGTCGTGGTGGTCAATATCGGGGGCCTGAAGAAAAGTCTCTTTGTGTTCAAGCATCTCATGCCCGGGGGCACGGTGCCTGTAGCCGGTCTCGTCCCGTGAGGGTATTGCGGCCAGGTTGGGGCTCTGCGGGGTGGATCTCGCAGTCGGAGCCTTACCCGCAGCTCCCCTGGCGGTCCTGCTGAACTATTAGATCCCACTTAAAAGAGGAAGATGATTATGGAAAAAGAAAATAATCCCCTCACGCCGGCGACTGCAAACCGATCCCTGCCCCGGGAGTTTGACTATTACGATTTGGAACCGGAAAGTCGCAGGTATCCCCATGATTTCTTCTACATCCTGGCCAAAAGAAAGTGGTGGATCATCGGGACCCTGTTAGCGGTCATGTCCGCCACCCTGCTGATTGTTCTGTTCATGACCCCGGTTTACAAGTCCGCCACCGTGCTCCAGATCACCCAGGATTCCACTGCTTCCCAGATCGGTGAGAGCGATAACATGTCTTTGCTGAAGGCCAGCCAGGAGTACAGCAAGTTCCAGGAAACCCAATATAAAATCCTCACCAGCCGGGGGGTGGCGGCTCGAGTTATCGAAGCCCTCAACCTTCAGGAGACCCCGGAATTCAAGGCTATTGCCGAAGAAGACCCTGCCGCCTCCCCCGAGAAGATCAAGAGCAAGATGATCGATCTGTTCCTGGACAAACTGGTGGTCACTCCTATCAAGGACACCTACCTGGTGGAAGTGGCCTTCAAATCCGAGGACCGGAAATTGGCCAAGCGGGTTACCGACACCTTGGCCCGGGAGTATATGCAACTGGTCATCGACAGCCGCACGGAGTCCTTCGCCCTGGTGAAAAACTGGCTGGGCAAGCAGTTGCAACAAATGGCGGACAAGGTCCAAGCCTCCCAAAAGAAACTGTTTGAATTCGGCCAGAAGCACGATTTCTACGCCCTGGAAGACAAAGACAATGTCGTCATCCAGAAATACATCGAGTTGAGCGGTCTGTTGACCAAGGCCCAATCGGAGCGTATGGCCAAGGAAGCCCTGTACCGCCAGATTAAAGAAAAGGGTCCCGATGCGCCTCTGGTCACCAATAATCCCCTGATCATGAATCTGCGCCAGGAATTGGCGGCCCAGACCTCCAAGGTCTCCGGCCTCACCCGCACCCTACTGCCGGGACACCCCGACATGCAGACGGCGCGGGCCAGTCTGGGAGAGTTGCGGGGGCGCCTGCGCAGTGAAGTGCAACGCCTCCAGAACACCATTAAGGCCGACTACGAGGCCGCGGTCAAGGCTGAAAACCTTCTTACCGAGGCCTTGCAGGATCAGAAGAAAAAGTTGGCTAAATTGCAACATAATCTGGTGGACTTCCAGATCCTCAAGCGGGATGCCCAGACCTCGGAGAAGTTATACAAAGCCCTCCTGGAGCGTATGGGGGAAACCACCGTGGCCAGCACCATGGTGGCCGGCAATGTGGCCGTGATCGATCCTCCGGAAACGCCTTATGAGCCCTATCTCCCCCAGCCCCCGGTTTTCTTTCTCCTGGCCGGAGTGCTGGGCTTGTTTCTGGGAGTAGGCCTGGCGTTCTTCGTCGAGTATATGGACACCTCCATCAAGACCACCGAAGAGGTGGAGCGGGTGGTGCAGCTTCCTTCCCTGGGAATGGTACCCCGTTATCTCGATTGTGGTCGGCAGCCAAGCAACGGCGACCTGGCGGGGCGGGTCCGGGCCTGGCTGCCCTGGGTGGACCGCACTCCACCTCTACCCAACCGGGAATTGGATCTCATGATGTTGAAACATCCCCGGTCGGCCATGTCCGAGGCCATCCGGCACCTGAGGACTTCCCTCATGCTCTCGGTTTCCGAAGGACCCCCGGAAGTTATCGTGGTGACCAGTCCTCATCCCCAGGAAGGCAAGTCCACTATCGCGGTCAACCTGGCTATCGCCCTGGCTCAGGACGGCCGCCGGGTGGCGATTTTAGACTGCGACTTGAGAAAACCGCGCCTGCACGAGGTCTTTGAGATTGATAACCATCCCGGTCTCACCAGCTACCTCGCGGGCAATTGTTCCATGGCCGATATCCTCAAACCCACCGAAGTGGATAACCTGGTTTTTATCCCGGCCGGTTTTGCTCCGCCCAACCCCGCGGAACTGTTGAACTCCCAGGCGTACAATAATCTCCTCCAGCAACTCCGCCGGGATTTTCAACACCTTATTATCGACACGCCCCCCACGCTGGGGTTTGCCGATGCCAGGGTATTGGCGCTTCAGGCCGACGGCGTCCTGCTGGTGGCCAAACATCAAGGCACCTCCAAAGAGGCCGGAAAACTGGCCCGTCAGCACTTTGCCCAGATTAACGCCAAGATGCTGGGTATGGTCCTGAATCAGGTCGGCACCAAGGATTTGCGGCGGTATGCCCAATACCACAAATGTTATGAGCAGTACTATGCGGATAAACAGGTCGAAACCCCAGCCCTGGAACACCAGGACGATTTTCCGTCGGTTCACTTGAACTGAGAAGGATAAAACCACAACAGCTACCCCTTATCTGAATCAAGGTCGAAGGACATGAGCATGAATCATTTCTTTGTCAACAAAGTGGTGCTAATAACCGGGGCCGCGGGTACCGTGGGGCAGGAGCTGGTTCGCCAGCTCCTCGCCCTCAACGCCACCGAAGTGCGCGCCCTGGACAACAGCGAGACCGAGCTTTTTTTCCTGGGAGAACGTTATCGGGGAACTCACCGGTTTTCCATATACCTGGGGGATGTGCGGGACGCCCGCAGACTGGAAGATGTCTGTACCGGCGTCGACCTGATTTTCCACGCCGCGGCCTTCAAACATGTGGGCCTGTCGGAATATCACCCCTTTGACGTCGTGCAAACCAACGTCCTCGGAGTGCAGAACGTGATCAAAGCCGCCCTGCGCCAGGGGGTGGAAAGGGTCATTTTCACCAGTTCCGATAAAGCCGTTCATCCCACCAACGTCATGGGTACCACCAAACTGATTGGAGAGCGCCTCATCACGGCCGCCAATATCCACCATGTCGTTTCCGGCCGCCGCTTCTCCAGTGTGCGTTTCGGTAATATCGTCGGTTCCCGGGGCTCGGTGATTCCCATTTTTAAAGAGCAGATTCGACAAGGGGGCCCGGTCACCATCACTGACTTCAATATGACCCGGTTTTTTATGACCACCAGGGAAGCGGTCAAACTGGTGTTGGAGGCCTCCGTCCTGGCCTGCGGCGGCGAGGTTTTCGTTACCAAGATGCCGGTTATGCGTATTGTGGATCTGGCTCAGGCCATGATCGATTTGCTGGCCCCGGCTTATGGCTTCTCCCCCCAGGAAATTTCCCTGAAAATTGTGGGAGTCCGGTCAGGAGAAAGGCTTCATGAAGAGCTCCTCACCGTTGAGGAGATGGACCGAACTTTGGAGACCGAGCGCCTTTTTGTGATCCTGCCCTCCCTTCAGGGTTTAGCTGGCAAAACTAGCTACAGCTATCAGGGCCGCGTGGAGCAGGCTTCTCTTCGGCGGCAATACATTTCCGCCCACGAAGAGCCCCTGACCGTCAAGGGAATCAAACACTTTCTCCTGGCCAATAATATTCTGGGTGATTTTGTGGACCTGGAAAGCGAAGTGCACCGGCAAAAGCGCCGGCATCTGCATCTGGTTAACGACACCCAGGCGGGACTGGCATAAACTGAGGAAAAGCCAGAGGCCTCCTGTGAGTATTGAGTAAAAAGCTCTTCGCCATCAAAGCGGAATTTGTCCATGGATTTCACCACCTCCCTCCGGCAGCGCTTAGCCACTGATTCATCCCTGGCTTTGGGGATCAAGCTGATCTCCCTGCCGCTGGGCTATCTGACCTCTCTGGCCATGGCCCGCTTTTGGGGGGCCCAGGGGCTGGGCACCTACGCTCTGGCCGTCTATCTGGTGGCCATTCTCTCGGTGGTTTGTCGCCTGGGGTTGGACACCGGAATGCTCCGGTTCGGGGCTGGGTTGGAAGCGGCCGGACAGAAAACCGATCTTGCCGGTCTGTTTTGGCGGGGATTGGGCCTGATTCTGAGCTTGGCCGCCTTGGTGGCGGTGGGCCTGTATGCCGCCAGGGTTTGGCTGGCCCAGGTTTTTCACGCCCCGGCCTTGCCGGAGGTTTTGTCCCTGGTGGCTCTGGCCCTGCCCATCGTGGTAGCCGCGGCCTTTTGTGGTGAAACCTTGCGCTCCCTGGGCGGCGTCCGCTTTGTAGTCACACAGCAGGACTTTCTTACTCCCTTCGGTCTGTTGTTGCTGGTGGCCGTCCTGGCCTGGATGGGCCAAAATTTTGTGCGGTCTCCGGCCTTTCTGGGCCTGGCTTATCTGGTGAGCGGCTCCCTGGGTCTGGGATTTTTGGCCATTTTTTTGCGCTCGCGTCTGAAAGACCCCCAGGATTTTGCCCCCGGAGCGCGACCCCGCCTGGGGGAACTTCTCCGCTATAGCTGGCCCCTTTACCTGAGCGTCCTTCTCATGCTGGGTTTCGGCGCCGTGGACAGCCTGGTGCTGGGTTTGTTCACCAGTCCCAAGGCGGTGGCCTACTACGAAGCCGCGGGCCGCAGCGCCCTCCTGGTCAGCCTGCCTTTGATGGCCATCAACGCCGTGGTGCCTCCTTTATTTGCCCAGTTACACCACCAGGGACGCCTCCTCGAACTCGGCGGCTTGGCCCAAGCCAGCACCCGGTGGGCGTATTACGCGGCTTTGCCCCTGGCTGTGCTTCTGGTAGCCCTCACTCCGGAAATCCTGGGCCTGTTTGGGGCCGGATTCGGGGCGGCCCGTTGGGCCTTGCAGATTCTGGTCCTGGCCCAACTGGTCAATGTCGCCTGCGGTTCCGTGGGTTTTCTGTTGGCCATGACCGGCCATCAGGCCACCATGACCAGGGCTCTGGCGTTGGCAACCGGTCTCGGTCTT
The DNA here is from genome assembly GCA_964561645.1 of uncultured Desulfobacterales bacterium. Lineage (GTDB taxonomy): Bacteria > Desulfobacterota > Desulfobaccia > Desulfobaccales > 0-14-0-80-60-11 > JBGSLA01. The sequence goes on along the minus strand of CAZLRL010000112.1, from coordinate 2,586 downwards.
CCTTTAATGGTCGCGGGGGCCGCGTTCTTCGGGTTAAATGGCGTAGCTGTGGCCAAAGGGCTCTGGCTCGTGGGGGTGAACCTGTTGATGAGCCTGGGAGTCTGGCGGCATCTGGGATTCAAGGTTTACGCCCGCGGGGCGGGGTGGGCTCATGCCGGCGCCCTTCTGGGGTTCGGTCTGTTCTGGTTGACCCGGCCCTATCTGGGTCCCTGGGCCGCGGCCGCCCTGGGAGGACTCGCATACTTGCTTTTGATCACCAGAACCCTTTATCAGGAGTTTGCTGCCATGCGGTTCCAAACTCGTTGGGAGACCAGCCCTTGAGAAAAAAATTGCCCAACATCATCCTCATGGTCCTGGATACGGTGGGTGCCAAGCATCTATCCTTATATAATTATCACCGGCCGACCACGCCGAATCTGGAACGGATTGCCCGGCAGGGTAACGTCTACACCCGCTGTTTCGCCCCCGCGGCCTGGACGGTGCCGTCCCACGCCTCCTTGTTTACCGGTCTTTATCCCAGCCAGCATGGCGTCTTCGAAAGCAACTACCTGCTCCGGGATAATCTCCCCCATCTGGTGCCTATTCTAAAAGCTACGGGTTATCGCACCGTGGGCATTTCCACCAACAGCCTGGTGAGCCCGGCCTCGGGTCTGTGCCGGGGCTTTGACGAGTTTCACGATCTGGGTTTTAAAGATTTTTCCCGTATCCTGGCGGGTCTCGAGGGTCGCGATTCTCCTGAGCACCCTGATCCGGGAACTCTGGCGGCGCGCCTGCGTTCGGCGGTAAGCGTTCCCCACGCCGCCAGGACCATGCTCCATTATCTGAGGGAAACCCGCCAGGCGGGGGAAGTCCTGCATACCTCCTGGAAAATGGCGGCCAAACAGGTGGCCAAATGGCTGCGGCCGCAGCCCATCGATAATACCACTCCCTATACCAGAAAAACCGTGGGGTTGATTCGGGATATGTTGCACCGTCGGAGTCCCGCCGACGCCCCGTTTTTTCTCTTTGTCAATATTCTTCAGGCCCATCAGAATTATTGCCCGCCGCGGCGCTGGCGGCTTTTTTCCCGCTGGCACGACCGGGCCGCGGCCAGCCCCCAGAAATTCTATTTCCAAAATGATTCCCCGGCCCTGGCCCGCCGGGTGGCTGCCTACCAGAATCTCTATGACGATGAGCTCCGCTACCTGGACGCGGTGCTGGGCCGCTTGTGGAAACTATTTGAAAGAGCCTCCCTTTTTGATGACACCGTCATCATCATCACCAGTGACCACGGGGAACATTTCGGGGAGCGGGGGCATTACACCCACATCCTGTCTTTGTACAACGAACTTATCTGGGTTCCCTTGATCATGCGCCTCCCCCGCAGCCTGTCCCGGCCCGGGACCGACGGACGCCTGGTATCTTTGAACGATCTCTACGCCACCATCCTGGATCTGGTGGACAGCCCCATGCCTCGCCCCGAGAGTTCATTTTCCCTGCTGGCTCCGCCCAGACGGAAGCTGGCCGTCGCTCAATGCGTGTATCCCGAAGTATGGCAGACGTATCTGGCCTCCAAACAGGCCTCCAGTCAAGCCCGGGGCGAATCCTTTTCGCCTCCGGTGTTTGCGGTGGTGACTGATAGCGGCCTGAAACTTATTGAAAACAGAGATAGCGGGCTGGAAATTTACGGCCTCCGGGAAAGTCTGATCGAAACCCGTGACCTGGCTCCCACACTATCCCCGCAGGTGTTGGGTAATTACCGTCAACTCCTGGAGGCACTGAAAGCTGAAACCGGGTTCAATGAGGCCACGGCCGGTATGTTGGCCCTATCCGAGCAACGAGCTGCCTGACCCAACCCAGGCTCAAGGGTATATTAGTATGTGCGGCATTTTCGGTAAATTTAGCCAGGGAAGCCCTCTTGATCCCGAACTCTGCCGGGAACAAACCGACACCTTGGCCCATCGGGGTCCGGACGGGGCTGGTTATTTCTGGGCCAGCAGCAGCTCCGGGGATTGCCGGGTGAGTTTTGACAGGGCCGAGCCTGAGTCGCTGCTGCCAGCCGGAAGTGATCTTTTCCTGGGCCATCGCCGTCTCGCGGTTTTGGACCTCTCCGCTGCAGCCGCCCAGCCCATGTCTGATCCCACCGGGCGTTACTGGATCGTCTTCAACGGTGAAATCTATAACTTCGCTGAACTTCGCCGGGAACTTGAATCTCAGGGAGTCACTTTTCGCACCTCCCACTCCGACACGGAAGTCCTGCTCATGGCCTATTGCCGTTGGGGTGAAGAGTGCCTGGCGCGCCTTCGAGGCATGTTCGCCTTTGCGGTCTTGGACTTGAAGGAAAAGCAATTATTTTTGGCCCGGGATCGGTTGGGCAAAAAACCTTTATATTACCGGGTGGCTCCGGAGGGGTTGGCCTTTGCTTCCGAGCTCAAGGCCCTGCTGGCCGACCCCATGGTGCCGCGTGAGCTGAATCCGGCGGCCCTGGCCCAATACCTGGCCTACGGCTATATTCCGGCCCCAGGCACCATCTACCAGGGCATTGACAAGCTCCCTCCGGCTCACTTGGCCCGCATCTCCCTGAGCAACCATCAGCAGATCACCCTC
>CAZLRL010000111.1:2735-8141 GCA_964561645.1 uncultured Desulfobacterales bacterium | reverse complement strand
TACGATCTAACCAATTCGGCCTGTCTTATCAAATCCGCCGGATGACTCAGACCGGCCGGACCCTGCAGCCGGTGCTGATTCCCCAGGATTCGCAGCACCTGGTGGCCTTTTTCAGGAACGCGGCCGCGGGTGGGGAAAATTATATCCTGCGGGCCGAGAGCCGGGACACGGGCCGGACCTGGTCGGAGCCGACCGCCACTACTCTTCCCAATCCCAATTCCGGCTTCGACATGGTGCGGCTCCCCGGCGGCGACATTCTGGGGGCGATTAATCACGCCTTCCAGGACCGCAGCGACCTCACCCTGGTCATCTCCAGGGACGGCGGCCGCAACTGGCGCATTTTGAAAGTGCTGGAAAACTCTCCGGGCCAGGAATACTCTTATCCATTTTTCCTGCGGAGCCGCGGCCATTATCATCTGACCTATACGTATGAAAGAGAGCGCATCAAGCAGGTAGTTTTTAATGAGGCCTGGCTGAAGGGAAAACAAAAGTGATCGTTAAACAATATATTCAAAACCTGTTCCCGTTTCTCCTGGTTACCTTAATTTTCTATGCCGTTGCCTTCAAATTCATTAAACAAAAGAAAATAATTCATGAAATAATAATTCTCTATTTTGCTGCATTCCTAACTTTTGTGCCGCTGACCGGATTATCTCTGGGCGATTATTTATTATCGTTTAATCCCAATTTTTCCATCGGCAGCCTGGCCCTGGTGCTGGTCTTATTGTGGCCCCAAATAACCGATAAAGCGCTGTTATCCGAAAGACATCTGCTGATTTTCTGCGCCTGGAATGTCGGGTTTTCCCTCATTCTGTTTTCTTGTGCTCTCGGCCTGATTCCCTACGACATGTATGCCCAGGGGTATCAGTTTTCTCCGTGGTTCGTGGCGGTGGCTCTTGTTACCCTGGCGTCCATCTGGCTCTGGCATCCCCTGGCCTTCATTTTTGCCGCCTACATAGCGGCATTTAATCTGAAATTCCTGCCTTCCCCCAATTTCTTCGACTATATCACCGATGGTTTTCTGTTCTTTTTGTCTGCGGGAGTGCTGGTGCTTTGGGGCTGGCGGGTCAGGACCGGGGGTCTTCAGGAAAGTTCTCCCGAGGCAGAGGGCCAGGGGTTGGAGAACTCTGCATCTCGGTAGTGTCCGATAAGGTTTTTCCAAACTTTCTCCAGTAAATTTGACTCAAAAAATGTAGCCGCAGGCTTTAGCCTGCGCTGATATAGCCGTTGAGTCCGTGTTTTGAATAATTGCTCCCCTGGAAAATTAGGGTGGGCAAAGCCCACCTGATAAATTTTGTCTGCATCGGCGGGCGGGACGCCCGCCCTACGGGATTTGTATTTTATCTGCCCGCCGCCGCCCACAGAGTCCGGGAGTTTCTTTCGTTCATCTCTGATAAAATAAAGGTGGGCAATGCCCACCTTAAGGAATCTTTTTACAGAAAACCGAAAACCGAAAACAGAAAACGACTTAAAGCTGCGCGGTGTGGGAGGACGGGTCTTCCACCTGTTCCTGGGTGAGGCCGAAGCGGCGGTCGCGGCGCTGGAATTCCAGCAGGGCCTGGATGAACTCTTCTTCCCGGAAGTCGGGCCACAGGGTGTCGGTGAAATAGAGCTCGGTGTAGGCTGATTGCCACAACAGGAAATTGCTCAGGCGGAATTCGCCGCTGGTGCGGATGAGCAGATCTGGGTCGGGAATGCCCACGGTGAACAGGCGGCCGGCGAAATTTTCCAGATTGATGTCTTCCGGCCGCACCCGTCCCGCCTTGAGGTCCTCTGCCAGCGCCTGGGCCGCCTGCACGATTTCCTGCCGGCCCCCGTAACTCAGAGCCAAAGACAGGGTCATGCGGGCCCCTTCCCGGGTGGCTTCTTCGGTTTTGGCCAATTCCCTTTGCACGTTCTCCGGCAGGCGCTTGAGGTCCCCAATGGCCCGCAAAGCGATGTTGTTTTCCTGCATTTCCGCCAACTCCTGGCGCAAATAGCGGGTCAACAGATTCATCAAAGCCCGGACTTCAGCGGTGGGCCGCTGCCAGTTTTCTTCGGAGAAGGTATAAAGGGTAAGGTATTCGATCCCCACCCGCCGGGCCGTGCGCACCACCACCCGCACGGATTCGGCTCCGGCCATGTGGCCCCGCACCCGTCGCAGACCCTGGCGCTTGGCCCAGCGGCCGTTGCCGTCCATGATAACGGCCACATGCCGGGGCAGGCGGTGGTAGTCCAGTTGCGCGGCACTCTGAGGAAGATCGCCGATGGCACTCATTAAAACGACATGATCTCCTTTTCTTTATCAGCGGCCTGGGCGTCCACCTTCTTGATGAAGTCGTCGGTGATTTTCTGGATTTCATCCTTAGCCCGATGGGCCTCGTCCTCGGAGATCTCCTTGTCTTTTTCCAGATCTTTCAGGCGGTCATTGCCTTCCCGGCGGACATTGCGCAGGGACACCTTGGCCTCTTCCGCCATTTTTTTCACCACCTTCACCAGCTCTTTGCGGCGTTCCGTGGTGAGCACCGGGATGGGCAGCCGGATGATCTTGCCGTCGTTGGCGGGGGTCAGACCCAGGTCGGATTTCAGGATGGCCTTCTCGATGTCCGCCAGCAGGTTGGGGTCCCAGGGCTGGATAGTCAGCAGGCGGGGCTCCGGCGCGGCCAGCGACGCCACCTGCGGCAGGGGCATGGTGGTGTCATAGGCCTCCACCTTGATACCCTCCAACAGGGCCACCGAGGCCCGGCCGGTGCGGATCCGGCTCAGATCATGGGCCAAGACCTCCAGGACCTTGTTCATTTTGCGTTTCATGTCTTCCAGAACTTTTGCAATCATGGGGACTCCACTACCGTGCCCACTTCCTGGCCCGTGATCACCTTCAGCATGTTGCCCGGTTCCAGGAGCTTGAAAACTACTATGGGTATGTTTTGTTCCATGGACATGGTGACCGCGGTCGAATCCATGACCTTCAAGGATTTTTCCAGCACTTCAAAATAGGTCAGACGGCGGATCATCCGGGCATCCCGGTGCAGCACCGGGTCCCGGTCATAGATGCCCTCCACCTTGGTGCCCTTGATTATGGCCTGCGCCCCGATTTCCGAGGCCCTGAGGGCCGCGGCGGTGTCGGTGGTGAAATAAGGGCTGCCCGTGCCCGCGGCGAAAATAACCACCCGCTTTTTCTCCAGATGGCGCAGGGCCCGCCGGCGGATGTAGGGTTCGGCCACCTCGTGCATGGCGATGGCGCTCAGGACCCGGGTGGGGATGCCTTCCTTTTCCAGGGCATCTTGTAAGGCCAGGGCGTTGATCACCGTGGCCAGCATGCCCATGTAATCGGCCACCGTCCGTTCCAGGCCCATGGCTGCCGCGGCCAGGCCCCGAAAGATGTTGCCGCCGCCCACCACAATGCCCATTTCCACCTGGAGAGCCAGGGGTCCGGAGATCTCCCGGGCGATAACCTGCAGGGTCTCCGGGCAGAGGCCGAATTTTTTCTCCCCGGCCAGGGTCTCGCCGCTGACCTTGAGGAGGACCCGGCCGTATTTGGGCAAATCTGGGCTCACGCGACCCTCAGGCGCCGATCTGGTAGCGGACAAAACGGGCCACCTGCACCGGACCGCCGCTGGACGCGGCTGCGTCCTTGAGCAGTTGGGCCACGGTAACGTCGGGATTTTTCACAAAGGGCTGGTCCACCAGGCAGACTTCCTTGAAAAACTTTTCCAGCCGCCCGCTCACCATGCGTTCGATGATTTTTTCGGGCTTTCCGGATTCCTTGGCCTGGGCCTCGTAAATGGCCTTTTCTTTGGCCACCTCCTCCGGGTCCAGCGAATCAGGGGACACGGCCAGGGGGTTGGTGGCCGCGACCTGCATGGCCAGGTCCCGGGCCAGATTTTGCAGTTCGTCGGTGTTGGAGCCGGCCTGCAATTCCAGGAGCACGCCGATTTTGCCCCCGAAATGGATATACGCGGCCACGGGGCCGCTGTCGGCAAAATGTGCGAAGCGCCGCACCCGGATGTTTTCCCCCAACTGGCCGATGAGTTCGTTCAGATAATCCTGAACGGACAGGCCGTCCCGCCCCTGCCATTCCTGGGCCATCAGGGCATCCAGGTCTTTGGGTGCATTCTGGGCGATCTGCTGCGTCAGAGCCTCGCCGAAGGTCTGGAAGCCGTCGGTTTTGGCCACGAAATCGGACTCGCAGTTCACTTCCAGGAGCACCCCGGTTTTGGCCTCGGGCCCGACATAGGACCAGACCGTGCCTTCGCTGGTGGCCCGTTCGGCCCGCTTGGTGGCCACCGCGATGCCCTTCTGGCGCAGATAGGTGACCGCGGCTTCGAGATCCCCCTGGGTTTCCTGCAGGGCCTTTTTACAATCCATGAAACCGCAGTTGGTCTTGTCGCGCAACTGCTTTACCAGTTCAGCGGTGATGTCCAAATTTATGTCCTCCTTGCAGCACGGCTGCCAGGTTTCTGTTCACAGGTGTCTCAAGCGGAAATCGGGATGGGTAACCGGCTCACGCGGTTTCCGAGGCTTCGGGCTCCGGGGGGGCTTCCGCCTCCTGGGGCTCAACCGCCGGAGCCTCTTCCTGAGCCTCCTCTTCGACCGCCGCCGCCATTTGCTCTTCGGCAACTTCCTTGTCAGCCATGGCGACCAGGCGCTCTTCACGGAGCTTGGCTCCATCCGCGCAGGCGTCGGCCACCCGGGAAGTGATCAGCCGGATGGCCCGAATGGCGTCGTCGTTGCCCGGAATGGGATAGTCGATCTCGGTGGGGTCGCAATTCGAATCCACGATGGCCACCAAGGGAATTTTCATTTTGCGGGCTTCTTTTACCGCGATGGACTCTTTGCGCGGGTCCACCACGTAAACGATATCCGGGAGACGCCCCATGTCCTTGATGCCCCCCAGGGCCCGCTCCAGCTTGTGGGCCTTCTTTTCCATGAGCAGCACTTCCTTTTTGGGGAAGCGCTTGATGCTGCCGTCCTCTTTCATGGCCTCAAAATTATGCAGGCGCTCGATGGAGCGGCTGATGGTGGCATAATTGGTGAGCATGCCCCCCAGCCAGCGGTGGTTGACGTAGTACATGCCGCACCGGCTGGCCTCTTCGGCGATGGCGTCCATGGCCTGTTTTTTGGTGCCCACGAACAAGACGATGCCGCCGTCCGCCACAGTTTCCATGATATAGTTGTAGGTGTTTTTGAAGAATTGAACGGTTTTCTGCAGATCGATGATGTGGATGCCGTTTCTGGCCCCGAAAATGTAGGGTTCCATCTTGGGGTTCCACCGGCGGGTCTGGTGGCCGAAATGAACCCCGGCCTCCAGCAGTTCCTTCATTGTAACAACTGACATAAATCCTCCTGGTTGTACCGCCGCACTGCGGCCGGCGGGGCCACCCTCAGGCACCAGCCCGCCCTCGCAGAGCGTGTGTATTTGTTTAA
>CAZLRL010000111.1:0-2725 GCA_964561645.1 uncultured Desulfobacterales bacterium | reverse complement strand
TAGCAAAATTTCTTATTAGGGACCAAAAATTTTTTGTGGGTGGAAAGCAGGGAAAAGATATTGGTGCTTAAGACGCACCCTACACGATGCTAGCCCAGCGGCGGGGTCACCCGGGGCGGCAGGGGCGTGGTCGGGGGTGATTCCAGACCCTGGAAATTCATCTGCCACAGGCCCGGGTAACGCAGCAAAATGTATCCTGAGACCAGGGCCGCGGACAGGCTGCCCAGGGTCAAAGACAGGCTGGGGCCCAGGAAGGTGGCCACCGTGCCATACAGCAGGCTGCCGAAAGGCACCGACCCGATGATAATGAGGCTGAAAAGGCTCATGATGCGCCCCCGCATCTGGTCCGGGACGTTGAGCTGCAGCAGGCTGTTGCCCGTGGACAGTTGGGTCACCGTGCCCAGGCCGACCAGGGCCATGGCCCCCAGGGCCAGGTAATAATTGCGGCACAGGGACAGGGCCAGCAAGCCCGCCAGGAACAAGGCCAGGCCGCCCACAAAGGAGGGCATGGGGGGCCGCCGGGTCAGGCGTCGGGCCAGGGCCAGGCCCCCCAGGAAGGCCCCCAGGCCGCTGCTCGCCATCAGCAGGCCAAAGCCCTCGGGGCCGACACCCAAGACATCCCGGGCCAGGATGGGTACCAGGACGTTATAGGACAGTCCCAGGACGGAGACCGCGGTCATCAAGATCATGATGAGCTTCAAGTTCTGGTTTTGCTTGACAAAATCCCGCAGTTCCCCCAGGGCCTCCCGCACGGAGATGCGCGGGATGTCCTCGGGCGGCGGCAGCTCTATCCAGAACAGGGCCAACAATACGGCCAGGAAACTCAAGGCATTGATGAAAAAGCAGTTGGCCAACCCCACTGAAGCTATCAGCAAACCCGCCACCGCCGGCCCCAAAAACCTGGTGCCGTTGAACATGGTGGAATTCAGGGCAATGGCATTGGGCAAATCGTTCTTGCCCACCAGATCCACGATGAAAGCCTGGCGGACGGGGATGTCAAAGGCCAGCGCGGTGCCGGCCAGAAAGACCAGCCCGCACAGCAGCCAGATGTTGACCAGATCCGTGGCCACCAGGGTACCCAGGATCACGGCCACCACCATCATGCCCCCCTGGGTGAGATAGAGGAGACGGTGCTTCCGGGCCTGGTCCGCCACCACCCCGCCCAGAAAGGAGAAGATGAGGATGGGCAGGGTTTGCAGGGCGCTCATCAACCCGAGATAAAAAGAAGAGTCGGTGAGCACCAGGACCAGCCAGCTGAGGGCCACCGACTGCATCCAGGAGCCCATGACGGAGATGGTCTGGCCGGTGTAAAACCGACGGAAATTTTGGTGCCGCAACGCGGCAAAGGTTTGAAATTGTCCAAGTCCCATATTGCTAATTACTCAGAGCGAAAAATGGATTAACCTTGGAGCCTCTGGCAAATGCCTCCAGTTTCCTGTCATTCTGAGGGAGCGAAGCGACCGAAGAATCTAGACCCTTCGCTGCGCTCAGGGTGACAAACACGACTTTTTGCCAAAACTTTCCTTGATCATCTTATTATTCCCTCTCCCTTGAGGGAAAGGTTCAGGGGGTGAAAGTTAATCTTTTTCATGGGCTTCCAGTAATAAATGAAAGTTTCAAATGAAACCTACTTGCATTGCAAGGATTTGCTTTCTTTTTACCGAAAACCGAAAGCGGTATTTTTCAAGTTAAGCATTCCTGCCTGCCGCCGCCACCACGGCCCCAGCCTGCCGCCGGAGGTGCCGGCGGGCGTGCGCGGCCCTTTCCCGGTCACGGGTCACCCATGATCATGGTCAGGCCGTGCTGCTCGTTCAAGTGTCGCGCTTGACCTCTGGGGTGCGGTACTGGCCGGAGATCTCCCCCGAGCGCCGCGCCGGGTCAAAGTGGCCGGGATCAGGACGGCTAGCGATACATTCAGGGGACGACGGTCCTGAAAAGAAAACCTGGTCGCCCTAAGGGGATGTCAAGCCTGGCGCCAAAAATTGCTATAATTGTAAGAAAAGACCTTTGGTTGTGCAACTACGGGCCTGACCCGTCGACAAACCGGCCCGGAAAGTCTTGACAATTTTAGGTTTGGCACCCTATAGTTACATGATTTTCCTGGAAAGGTAACTCATGATCATGCTAAGTGATTTTCTCCACATAGTTGGTTTTGCGATCAGTTTGGCCCTGGAAATATATATGTGGCTGATAATCGCCCGGGTCCTGTTGTCCTGGGCGGCTCCAGACCCTTATAACCCTATTGTGCGCGGTTTATATAAGGTCACCGAGCCGGTCCTGTCATATTTCAGACGGCACCTGCCCCTGGTTTACGGTGGCCTGGACTTCTCCCCCATAGCCGTTCTGGTGGCCATTCCCTTGGTGAAAGTATTACTGGTGGGAGCACTTTACGGTTACGGGGCCACGGTCATTCTGGGTAATTTCCTCCTGACCGTGGCTGATATGCTCCATTTTGCGCTGATAATCGTCCTGGTGCTGATAATCGCCCGGGTCGTGGTCTCCCTGGTCAACGCCAACCCTTATAACACCATTGTCCGTTTCATCTATGAATTCACCGAACCCATTCTTTCTCTCCTGCGGCGCCGGCTTCCCTTGGTTTATGGGGGACTTGATTTCTCCCCGCTGGTGGTCATCATCATCATTTATCTTCTCATGAAACTCCTGGGAATTCTTACCGGTTACGCGGTCATGCTCACCAGTGGATATATCGGCTGAATAAGACCGT
>CAZLRL010000110.1:0-8169 GCA_964561645.1 uncultured Desulfobacterales bacterium | reverse complement strand
TCACCTCGCTGAGTCGATGCACATCCGATAACACCGGCAGCCCCACCTCCTCTTTCACCCGGGCCAAAATTTCCAGGCCCGCGCCCAGCCCCGGCCCCCGGAAGGACTCCAGGGAAGTGCGGTTGGCCTTGTCGTAGGAGGCCTTGAAAATGAGAGGCAGGTCCAGCTCCTGGGCGTAGCCCTTCAGGGTCCGGGCGATGTCCAGGGTGAGCTCGGCGTCCTCGATGACGCAGGGACCCGCGATCAGGACCAGCTCGCCGCTCCCCACCCAGAAGTCGGCAATTTTTAGTTTTTCAGGCGATTCCATGATTCCTTGTCATTCTGAACCGCCCGAAGGACGGCGAAGAATCTCCTGTTTAGTCGCTCGTGAGCCTGCGGTTCTCAAAAACATGAAAAGCTTGGTGGCACAGGCGTCTCGCCTGTGCGTGGTCGGCGGGAGAGCAGCAATTCATGGTGCGCGGTGCGCACCCTACATTTTCTAATTATTAGAATGTTATTATAATGCCTTTAACATTTCTTCTAGTAATTTCTTGTCTTTTAAATGTTCATTAATAGACTCTTTTCCTTGCTGTGTTAAACAATAAACTCCTCGATCGATTCATTTAAGATATCCTGACTGAGTTAAATTAGAAACAAAACTTCTTATGCTATGCTGGTACGCTGGTCTGTCGTAAGTAACTTCTAAATGATGTGGCTTTAAATCAATATATTTACTTATATTTCTATATACCTGGCTCAGACTCACATTGCCGCCAATATCATTAAAACATAGAAGAATGGCAATTTCCCAGCCGCTCATTTTTCCCCCCAGGAGCTTGGAAGCGAGAAAATAAACTGTTCTTTATATCTCCGTCCCTTCCCGGGCCTGGGTGCGTTTATATTCCTTGCACGCGCCCACGTAATCCCGGAACAGGGGGTGGGGGGCCAGGGGCCGGGATTTGAATTCCGGATGGAACTGGCATCCCAAAAACCAGGGGTGATCGGGTACTTCGATGATCTCCACCAGCTCGCCGTTGGGGGAGGTGCCGGTGATGCCCAGCCCGGCTTCGACCAGCTGCTCCTTATAGTCGTTGTTGAACTCATAGCGGTGGCGGTGGCGCTCGAAAATTTCCCGGCCGTTGTAGGCCTTGGCCGCCAGGGACCCTTCGGCCACCACGCAGGGGTAGGCCCCCAGGCGCATGGTGCCCCCCAGGTCGGAGTCCTGGTCCCGGTTGACCACCCGGTTGAGGCGGTAGTCATACCACTGGCGCATCAGGTAAATCACCGGCTCACAGGGGGTGATGCCGAACTCCTCGCTCTGGGCCTGGGAAATGCCGGCCACGTGCCGGGCAAACTCCACCACCGCCAGCTGCATGCCGTAGCACAGCCCCAGGTAGGGGATTTTCTGCTCCCTCGCGTAGCGGATGGCGGTGATTTTCCCTTCCGCGCCCCTGATGCCGAAGCCGCCGGGCACCAGGATGCCGTGCAGGTGTGACAATAAGGCTTCCGGGCCTTCCCGTTCCACGGCCTCGGCGTCTATGTAGTTGAGGGACACCTTGACCTGGTGGGCCAGGCCGCCGTGCACCAGGGCCTCGTGCATGCTTTTGTAGGATTCCTGGAGATTGACGTACTTGCCGATGATGCCGATTTCCACCCGGTTGGTGGGGTTTTTGATGTGGCTCACCAACTGCTCCCAGGTCTCGAGCCGCGGCGCCCCGGTCCAGATGTTCAAGACCTCGATGAGGCGCTCATCCAGCTCTTCCTCCCGGAAACACAGGGGAATTTCGTAAATACTTTCCACGTCCTGGGCTGTGATGACGCACTTGGGTTCGACGTTACAAAAAAGAGCGATTTTGGCCTTGATGTCGGAGCTGAGGCGCCGATCGCTGCGGCACAGGATAATATCCGGCTGGATACCGATGCTGCGGAGCTCTTTGACGCTGTGCTGGGTGGGCTTGGTCTTGACCTCCCCCGAGGTCTTGATGTAGGGGACCAGGGTGACGTGAACGTAGCAGACGTTGTCTTTGCCCAGGTCGCCTTTCAGTTGGCGGATGGCCTCGAGGAAAGGCAGGCTTTCGATGTCCCCCACGGTGCCGCCGATTTCGATGATGGCCACATCCGCTTCGGGGGTCACGGACAGGACGGCTTCCTTGATTTCGTCGGTGATATGGGGAATGACCTGGACGGTGCCCCCCAGGTAGTCCCCGCGGCGTTCCTTGGTGATGACGTTGAAGTAGATGCGGCCTGAGGTGTAGTTGTGGTCCTGGCCCAAAGTGACGGAGGTGAAACGTTCGTAATGGCCCAGATCCAGGTCGGTTTCGGCGCCGTCCTCGGTGACGAAGACCTCGCCGTGCTGGAAGGGGTTCATGGTGCCGGGGTCGACGTTGATGTAGGGGTCCAGCTTTTGAAAAGTGACTCGTAACCCCCTGGCCTCCAGCAGCGCACCGATGGCTGCCGCGGCCACCCCCTTCCCCAGGGAGGAAAGCACGCCTCCCGTGATGAAGATTATCTTGGTTCTCACTAGCTTTTTAGTAGTTCAATATTACTGTTCCCTCCTTAATTGTCAAGCGCTCTGAAGTCAAACTGGGGAAATAGTGTCAGAACGGGGGTCAAGGGCTCGCGGCACATTTTCTTTTTCCCGCTCCCTGCGCGGATTTGGCAAGGCACAACTGAAAACACGGGCTGGAAGCCCGTGCTACCGATATTTTGAAAGGAGATGGGGAAGAGAGGGAGCCGCAGTCGAGCGACCTGCGGCTCTCTCTCCCCAAGTCAATTTTACTTAGGGTGCGAACCCGGATAGGACCCCGAGGGGGTTGTCGGAGACGGGGTGGGAGTGGGCGTAGGAGTTGGGGTCGGCATCCGGTGAGTCGGAGGCACCACCGTCGGCGGTACAAACATGCCTTCTTTCTTCTGTCTCATGTTGAGAGCGTCGTAAGACAGCGGGTCCTGGTCCGACGGTTCCAACAGGGACAAAAAGGGCACATCGCCGGTGAGCACTCTCTGGGGCACCCCGGTTTTCAGCCACTGTTTGAGCAGATTCAGATCTTCGAAAGTTAAGCGACCCTTGGTCAGGGCCTGTCCCAGCGGCGCCACCCCGAATTCCATTCTTTTCAGGAGCACCTGGGAAGCGGGCCGGGCCCGGGAGCTCATTTCCACCTCGCCCTGTTCGTTATAGCCGCCGGTGTATCGGGCGCCCACCAGGGTGAAGAACCTGGTGCCCCTGACCCCCAGTACCGCGGTGTGGGTCTTGAAAACAAAGTCGGGCTTTTCGGTCTGGAGGATCTTGTCCACCACCGTGTAAGCCAGGCCCCGGAAAAGATTCAGGGTGGCCTGGCGGGTACCCTTGGAACCATCGTAGAGATAGTCCTCGATGAGAATAGAACTTCCCGGCGACAGGGTCACCACGGTGTCGTCCACAAAGCGGATCTGGGCCCGGGATTGGGATTTGGTGCGCACCTGATCCCCCTGGTCCACCCTGTCCTGGACCTTGACCGGAATCGCCGGGGGTTTGGCCTGGCGCAGCACCTCCACCGTGCCCTCCGCCTGGATAAAAGTGCCCACCGGCGCGGCCCAGACCAGGGAGGCCCAGCCGATAAAAAGCACGATTAAACCGAGAAAAATAGAGCGACCCGGCCAACCGGGCCGTTTGGGAGCAATTTTCGGGCAACCTTTTCTCAGAAGCGGCATTTCAAATACCCCCTGGAGGCGGATATGCAGGTCATCATAGCAGATTGATCCCTTGGGCAAAATGATCTTGCCAAAGAATGGTTCGGTTTAATCGGGCCAAAACTGAAAAATCAGGAGTTTTTACTCCGTATTGAGGAGCCCGCCCAGATTAAAAAACTGTGACACAAAATTCTTAGGGGCTGTGGACGGGCTGGACATGAACAGAGAATTGGGTCCGGGGAATTAAAAAGGGGCTCCTGGAGAGGCCCCCTTGTGTGCTGAAACCACCCGGGGCGGGGTGCCGCCCCGGGTAGGATTATTGGCGCTATGAACGGGACACGAATAACTTGCCCCGAGGAGGTCAGTCTACTGGCCGCTGGCCTTGGGCTGCGCCGCCAGCCAGGCTTCCCGGGCTTCATGGCGCATGGGACTGGGCCCTAATTTGAAGGCCCGTTCGGCTACTTCCTGGGCAATGGCCGCAAAGCGCGGCCCCTCGGAGGACGAGAGATTGTACATCTCCACTCGTTCCGGGTCAAAGCCCATTTGCTCAAAATCCTTTTTGAGCTTGGCGACCCGTTTTCTGGCCTGGATGTTGCCGGACAGATAATGGCACTCGCCTTCGAGGCAGCCAGCCACAAACACCATGTCAGCGCCCCCCTCAAAAGCCTTGAGGAGGTGCAGGATGTCCACCCGGCCGGTGCAGGGCATAAGGATGATCTTGATCTCCGGAGGATACTGCAACCGCATCGAACCTGCCAGGTCCGCGGCGCTGTATGCTCAGTAACGGCAGCAAAAACCGATGATCTTGGGTACAAACGGATCGCTCATCCTGGTGCTCCTTTCCTTAACCCGCAGCCAGGGCCTGTTCCTGGGCGATGATCTGGGTGTCAGTGTAGTGTTTCATGGTGATGGCCTTGGCCGGGCATTCCGAGACGCAGACGCCGCAGCCCTGGCACTTGGCCGGGTCGATGACCGCCGCGTCGGCGACGTAGTCGATGACCGGCACGTTGAAGGGACAGGTGCGCACGCAAGTGAGACAGACCGCGCACTTTTCGGCATCCACTTCCGCCACGATACCGCCGACCTTGACCAGGTCCATACCCAGGAAGGTGGCGGCTCGGCCCGCCGCGGCTTTGGCCTGGGCGATGCTTTCGTCGATGGGCTTGGGATAGTGGGCCAGCCCGGCCAGGAAGATGCCGTCGGAGGGGAAGTCCACCGGCCTGAGCTTGGCGTGGGCCTCGTTGAAGAAGCCCTCGGCGTTCCGGGAAACCTTAAAGATCTCGCCCAATTCCTCCGTGGGGTTGGGCAGGACCGCGCTGGCCAGGGTCAGCAGATCAGGCTTCAAGACCACCGGCATCCCCAAAATGGGGTCTTTGACCGTGACCTGGAGGCCGCCTTCGGGGGTAGTCTCCACTACCGGCTTGCTGTCCAGGTCGAAGCGGATGAAGATCACGCCTTTCTCCCGGGCCTCCTTGTAGAGCAGCTCCTTATCCCCGTAGGTACGCATGTCACGATAGAGGATGAAGATATCCATATCGGGGTTGAGTTCTTTGAGCTCTAGCGCGCTCTCCACCGAATGGGTGCAGCAAAGTCTGCTGCAATAGGGCCGCTCCGGCTCCCTGGAACCCACGCACTGGATGAAAACGGCTTGCTTGGCGTTTGTCACCCGGGGATCTTTGTCCACCAGGGCCTTGTCAAGCTCGAAGGCCAGAAAGACGTTATCATGCTGGCCGTAGAGATATTCCTCCGGGCTCAAGGGCTTGCCGCCGGTGGCCATCACGGTGACCCCGTGGTCCAACTCCCGGTCGCCCGCTTCGGTTTTGACGATGGACTTAAAGTTACCGATAAAGCCGCTGGTTTCGGTGACGCTGGAATTAAACATCACTTCAATATTGGGGTGCTTTTCCACCTTCCGGATGAGTTCTTCCAGATAACCGCGATAGTCGTAACCCCGATGACTGGTCACCAGGTTCCAGGCATTGCCCCCCAGTTTGTCGGTCTGCTCCACCAGATAGGCGTCGAAGCCCATGTTGGCGATGGACAGGGCGGCTTCCATGCCCGCCACGCCGCCGCCGATGACCAGGGCCGACTTGGTCACGGGGAACTCCATCTTGTGGAGGGGCTCCAGGGTGGCCAGGCGCGCCACCACGCCCCGGACCAGATCCTTAGCCTTGTCCAGGGCCTTTTCGGGCTCGTGCATATGGACCCAGGAATCCTGGTCCCGGATATTGGCCATCTCGAACAGGTAGGGGTTGAGTCCCGCCTGTTGGACGGTCTCCATGAACATGGGCGCGTGGGTCCGGGGGCTGCAGGAGGCCACCATCACCCGGTTCAGGTTGTGCTCCTCGATGGCGTCGACGATTTTCCCCTGAGTATCCGCAGAACAGGTAAACAGATTTTCGTCGGCAAAGACTACGTTCGGCAGGTCCTTGGCGTATTCCGTCAGGGTGGGGACGTCAATGACCCCGCCGATGTTGATGCCGCAGTTGCACACGAACACCCCGATGCGGGGTTCCTCGCCGCTCACGTCCCGCTCGGGGGGTATTTCCGGTTTTTTCAGTTCCGTGCCCCGGGCGGCGGCCAGAAGCTCCCCGGCCACGGCCGCCGCGGCGGAAGCCTCCATGACCGACTGGGGAATGTCTTTGGGATTCTGGAAAACGCCGCACAAGTAGATGCCATCCTTGCTGGAGGACACCGGCGTGAAGGGGGAAGTCTGGGCGAAGCGGGTTTCCGGGACCACCTCCACGCCCAGGCGCTCGGCCAGACCCAGGGCGTCTTTAGAGGACTCCAGACCCACGGACAGGACCACCAGATCAAAGTCTTCTTCCTTGAGGGTGCCGTCTTCCGAGATATACCGGATGCGCACGTCGTCAGAGCCCGGCACCGGATCGATGGTGTGGATGCGGGAGCGGATAAAGCGGACGCCGATCTCGTCCTCGGCCCGCCAGTAATATTTTTCAAAATCCTTCCCGTGGGTGCGCATGTCCATGAAGAAGATGGCGGTATCCAGGTCATACTCTTTGGCATGCTCTTTGGCGATCACCGCCTGCTTGATGGCGTACATGCAGCACACCGACGAGCAGTAGCTGTTGTCGCAGTGGTTCAGGTCCCGGGAGCCCACGCACTGGAGCCAGGCGATCTTCTTGGGCTCCTTGTGGTCGCTGGGCCGGACGAGGTGACCGGCAAAGGGGCCCGAAGCCGACAAGATGCGCTCGAACTCCATGCTGGTGACCACGCCGGGATAATTGGCGTAATGATAGGCCGAATACCGGCTGGGATCATAGGGCTGGAAGCCGGGGGCCAATAGTATGGCGCCGACGTTGAGATCCATCTGCTGCGGACCCTGATCGTGGGCCACCGCGCCGGCCTGACATTCAATCACACACTGCATGCACTCGGAACACAGGCCGCAGTTGATGCAGCGCTCCGCCTCGGCCATCGCGGCTTCTTTGCTAAAGCCCAGGTTGATTTCCTGGAAGGATTTGGTCCAATCGCCCGACATGGTGGGCATTTCCGCCCGGGGCTTTTTGGCCTCGTCATAAGGAATGGGGTTCCAGTTGCCGTCCTCGATGGGGCGCAGCGGGAATTTCCGGTCTTCCTTGAGATCCTGCCCGTTCAGGTAGCGGTCGATGGATTCGGCTGCCGCCATTCCGGCCGCCACCGCGGCGATGGCGATGTAGGGGCCGCTGACCACGTCGCCGCCCGCGAAGACCCCTTCCCGGCTGGTGGCATAGGTATCGGGGTCGGCCGCGATGAGGCCCCGGGTGGTCTCCACTTTATCTTCCTCGGTGAGGAAGGAGAGATTGGTTTTCTGGCCGATGGCCATAATAACCACGTCGCAATCTTCGGTGCTGAGCTGATCCTCGAAGTAGGTGGGCGAGAACCGGCCCTCCTCGTCAAAGACCCGCTCCACGGCTTTCAGTTCCACTCCCTTGACCTTGCCGCCCTCGGCGAGAATTTGGTTGACCCCCAGGCGGTGGGTGATGGGAATGCCTTCGTGCTCCGCTTCTTCGATTTCCCAGGGGCTGGCCGGCATCTCTTCCCGGGTTTCCAGGCAGATGATGCGCACTTCGCCGGGGTTCTGGCGCTTGGCGGTGCGGGCCACATCCATGGCCACGTTGCCGCCGCCGATGACCAGGACCTTTTTGCCGGAGAAATCGAATTTCTGGCCCGCGGCAGAGTCTCTCAGATAATCCACACCCCAGAGGACGCCCTGGGCGTCGGCGCCGGGCACCGGGATTTTCAAGGAGTCCGAACAACCCACGCCGATGTACACCGCCCGGAAGCCGTCCCGGGTGAGAAGATCGTTGATGGTGGTGCCTTCGCCGATGGGGGTGTTGGTGCGGATTTCCACGCCCAGTTTTTTCAGGTAATTGATTTCCTGGTCCAGGATCTCCCGAGGCAGGCGGTACTCGGGGATGCCGTAACGCAGCCAGCCGCCCGGTTCGGGCGCGGCTTCGAAAATCACCGGGTCGTAGCCCTCGAGAGCCAGGTGGTAGGCGCAGGACAGGCCCCCGGGGCCGG
>CAZLRL010000109.1:1454-8179 GCA_964561645.1 uncultured Desulfobacterales bacterium | reverse complement strand
TTCGAGATGGGGGATGTGGGATGTGGGATGGGGAGATGGGGGATGGGGAGATGCGGAAGGCGGGATGCGCTTCGCTTTCCCGCCCTACGGCCAGCTACAGCCTTTAGACTATAGGGCGGCCCGTGGCCGCCAGAGCAGGCGTGCACGGCACGCCCTAACGCTACATTCTGAAGGTTTTGCCAAGCGGGAGCTTGGCGGACAAAATGGTTCCCAAGCAGGAGCTTGGGAACCAGGCTTAATCTCAAAACCCGAAACCCGAAACCAAAACTAACTGTTGACTGCTAACTGCTGACTGCTAACTGCTTCAAGCGGGGGGCAAGAATTGGTGGGCCAAAGGAAGCAAAGAGGGGATCAAGTGGCGTCAAGTATAAGGGTAATTCTGGTCTGCGTTGTCCTCCTGGCGGCCTGTGGGGAACAAAACGTCTATGTGCCGCCGCCCCCGCCCGAGGTGACCGTCAGCCAGCCTGTCTCCCGGCCGGTCACCGAATACGGGGAATTTACCGGCAACACCCAGGCGGTTAATACCGTGAAGCTGAAGGCCCGGGTGGAAGGCTATCTCGAGAAGGTTTATTTCCAGGACGGCGACCGGGTGAAAAAGGGGCAGCTGCTGTTTTTGATCCAGCAAAACACCTATGAGGCCAAGCTCAAGCAGGCGCAGGCGGAAATTCTGGCCAACAAAGCCCGCCTGGAACACGCCGAGACCGAATTCGCCCGCTTTTCCCGCCTGGTAAAACAAAAAGCCGCGGCCCAGACGGACGTGGACCGGTGGCGCTTTGAGCGGGACGCGGCCCGGGCCGCGGTCATGGCCTCCGAGGCCGAGCGGGACCTGGCCCGCCTCAATCTCAGCTATACCGAAGTCAGGGCCCCGTTTGACGGCCGCATCGGCCGCCGCCTCAAGGATGTGGGCAACCTGGTGGGCGCGGGCGAAGAAACGGTCCTGGCCGAGATCAACCAGATCGACCCCATTTATGTGTATTTCAATATTAATGAGCAAGAACTGCTTCGGGTCAGAAGCAAGGAGGACAAGGACCAACAAGAGGCCAAGAGAGAGAAATGGCCGGTGTACTTCGGGCTCGCCAACGAAAAGGGCTATCCCCATAAAGGGTATCTGGATTTTGCCGCCATTACCCTGAGTCCCACCACCGGCACCCTGCTGTTGCGCGGGGTTTTCGCCAATCCGGACTTTCAGGTCCTGCCGGGATTGTTCGCCAGAGTGCGGGCGCCGGCGGGCAAGCCCAAACCGGCCCTTTTAGTCCCCGAGGTAGCCCTGGGCTATGATCAAATAGGTCCCTATGTCCTGGTGGTGGATGATAAAAATGTGGTCAAGCGCATCACGGTGAAGCTCGGGACGCAGGTGGATGAAGACCGCGTGGTGGAAGAGGGCTTGCAACCTAGTGACTGGGTGATTGTCAGCGGCTTGTTGCGGGCCATCCCCGGCAAAAAGGTTAATCCCCAAAAAGCAACGGCCCCAGAGGCTGCCGGCTCGAAAACTTCTCAAGCCCCCCCAACCGGACCCGGGAAATCCGCCCCATGATGTCCAAGTTTTTCATCGAGCGGCCCATTTTTGCCAATGTCATCGCCATTGTCATTGTCATTCTGGGACTGGTGGCCGTTTTTACCCTGCCGGTGTCGCAATACCCCGAGATCGTTCCGCCCACCATTCAAGTAACCACCCTGTATCCGGGAGCGAGCGCCGAAGTCATCGCCACTACGGTGGGCATTCCCATCGAACAGGCGGTGAACGGGGTGGAAAATTCCCTGTACATGTCCTCCACCAGCAGCAGCGATGGGACGTATACCCTGACTGTCACCTTCGCGGTGGGCACCGATCTCAACACCTCCCTGACCCTGGTGCAAAACATGGTCAACGGGGCCCTGTCCCAACTGCCCCAAGAGGTGCAGGCCCAAGGGGTTACGGTCAGAAAGGTCTCCACCAATATTTTGCAAGTGGTGAGCCTTTACTCGGAGAATGATCAGTACGATGAGACCTTCCTGGCCAATTACGCCATGATCAATCTCCAGTATCCCCTGGGGCGGCTCCCCGGCATGGGCCAGGTCAAAGTCGTGGGCGCCGGCGCCTACAGCATGCGGGTCTGGCTGGACCCCAACAAGCTCCAGTACTTCAACCTGACCACCATGGACGTGGTGAACGCCATCAAACAGCAAAACGTCCAGGTGGTGGCCGGCCAGTTGGGGGGGCCGCCCGTGCCCCAAAAACAGGTTTATCAGTTCACCATCAACGCGCTGGGGCGCCTGTCCGACACCT
This sequence comes from uncultured Desulfobacterales bacterium, assembly GCA_964561645.1. Taxonomy (GTDB): domain Bacteria; phylum Desulfobacterota; class Desulfobaccia; order Desulfobaccales; family 0-14-0-80-60-11; genus JBGSLA01. The sequence continues at coordinate 5,913 of CAZLRL010000109.1, read as the reverse complement.
CCCAATTCGAGAATATTATTGTCAAAATCGCCCGGGACGAGACGGCCCAGATCGTCCGGGTGAAAGACCTGGCCCGGGTGGAACTCAGCCAGCAGACTTTCAGTAATTTTTCCGGGCTCAGCGGCCATCCGGCCGCGCATATCCTGGTCTATGCCCTGCCGGGGGCCAACGCCATCAATGTGGGCGACCACGTGCGCCACGCCATGACCGAAATGAGCCAGGATTTCCCGGAAGGTCTCAAGTATGCCATTGATTACGACACCACGGATTTCATCGAGCAGGCTGTGGACGCGGTTTACGAGACCCTGTTCGAGGCGGGGATTCTGGTGCTCATCGTCATCATGGTGTTTCTCCAGAACTGGCGGGCCACCCTGGTCCCGGCCACCACCGTGCCGGTGACCATTATCGGCGCGTTCGCGGCCATGGCCCTGTTGGGGTTCACGGTCAACCTCATGACCCTGTTCGCCCTCATCCTGGCCATCGGGATTGTCGTGGACGACGCCATCGTCATTGTGGAAAACTCCTCCCATTACATCGAACAGGGGCTGACACCCAAGGACGCGGCCATCAAGGCCATGAGCGAGATGACCGGTCCGGTTATCGGCATTACCCTGGTGCTGACCTCGGTCTTTTTGCCCGCGGCTTTTATGCCCGGTATCAGCGGCCAGCTTTTTCGGCAGTTCGCCCTGGTCATCGCGGCCACCGCGGTGATCAGCGCCTTGAACGCCCTGACCCTGAAACCGGCCCAGTGCGCCCTTTATTTGCGCCCTCATGACCCCAACCGGCAGCCCAATGCTTTTTATCGGGGCTTTAACCGTGTCTATGGCGTAGTGGAAGCCGCGTACGTCCGTCTGGTTCAATGGATGGTGCACCGTCCCTGGCTCATGGTTCTGGTATTTGCGGTGATTGTCGGAGTGGGGGGCCTGCTGTTTTACCTGCACCCCACGGGTTTTCTCCCCACCGAAGACCAGGGTTATGCCATTATCGTCAGCCGGCTCCCCGAAGCCGCGTCGCAGCCGCGGGTCAAAGAGGTCGCCAAGAAGGTGGATGCCATTCTCAAGCAGACCCCGGGGGTGGCTTCCTGGGTGACCATCGGCGGCTTCTCCATGCTGGACGGGGCCAATGTCGCCAACAGTTTCAGTACCTTTGCCACTTATGAAAAATGGGATAAACGGGGCGCAAATCTGAGTCAGGCTCACATCATCGCCCACCTGCAAAAAGAGTTGTCCCGGTTGGAGGAAGCGGAATTTGCGGTCATGGTGCCGCCGCCCATCAGCGGCTTGGGGCAGGCCGGCGGGTTCCAGATGATGGTGGAGGACCGCCGCAGCCTGGGGCTGCCTGAACTGGAAAAGGGGGTCATGGGGCTGATCAGGGCGGCGCGCAGCCAATCCGGTTTGGCCGGCTTGGCTACCACCTTCAGCGCCCGGAGCCCCCAGCTTTATCTCGACATTAACCGGGTTAAAGCGGAATCCCTGGAGATCCCCCTGGACAATGTGTTTAACACTCTCCAGGCCTACTTGGGCTCCAGCTATGTCAACCTGTTCAACAAATTCAACCAGTCCTACCAGGTGTACGTGCAGGCCTCAGCCCCGTTCCGTCTGAGTCCCGAAAATATTCAAAGTCTCTATGTCCGCAATAACAAGGCGGAAATGGTGCCCTTGGGGACCTTGCTGTCCGTGGAGCGCATGTTGGGGGCCGAGTTGGTCACCCGCTACAATCTCTATCCCGCGGCTTCGGTCTTCGGCGGCGCGGCCCCGGGGTTCAGCTCCGGCGAGGCCCTCAGTCTCATGGAGCAGGTGGCCAACCACAACCTGCCCCAGGGCATGGCCTTTGACTGGACGGCCACCGCGTATCAGGAAAAGCAGGCGGGCAATACAGCCTATTTTATCTACGCCCTGGCCATTATCCTGGTATTTTTGGTCCTGGCGGCCCAATACGAAAGTTGGACCAATCCCGCCGCGGTGATCCTGGTGGTGCCCATCGCCCTGGTGGGGGTCATCCTGGCTCTTATTTCCCGGGAATTCGACAATAACCTGTACACCCAGGTGGGTCTGGTGCTGATGATTGCCCTGGCCAGCAAAAACGCCATCCTGGTAGTGGAGTTCGCCCGGGAACTGCACGAGGGGGGCCTGGCCATCCCGGAGGCCGCGGTGGAGGCGACCCGCCGCCGCTTCCGTCCCATTGTCATGACCTCTTTTGCCTTTATCCTGGGAGTGATGCCCCTGATGTTCGCCGGCGGGGCCGGCGCGGCCAGCCAGCAGGCCATCGGCACCGTGGTCTTCGGGGGCATGCTTGCCTCCACGCTGCTGGCCATTCCCTTTGTGCCGGTGTTTTATGTTATTACCCAGGGCTTCAGCGAGCGGCGAGCTCAGCGGGCTGCCCCCAAAAAGAAGGGTATAGGTTCTAAAATTCTGGGGAAATTGCACGAAAAGATACGCCACTGAAAGGAAAGCGGGGTCCACGGGAAAGACACCAGCAAAGTTGCTGCTGAGAAAAGTTTAAGGTTCAAAGATTCGAAGGGCGGCGGGATGCGCTTCGCTTTCCCGCCCTACGGGCTACGGGCCTGATCTGACTTTGGCCGGCCGCCGCCCTTTTGCGAGGGCTAAACATAACCGGAAGAGTCGCCGATAGAAATACCAAGGGGAAGGGTTCTCACCTTACTGCTCCGGCCCCTTTGTCTATACAAGTGCTCCGGCGGCTTACCACTCCCTAACAATTTTTCCGTGGATGAAGCACGGGGCTTTTGCTTCTCTTTCTCCCACCTAAGTTACTTCGGGCCATAAATATCCATGTAATCACGCCAAAAACTGGGACTGTTGGGATCTAACCCGCGAGCGGGGTCAAATTCATTTTCAGATTGAAGGGTCGGTTTGGGACCCGAAACGGTTGGACCTGTTCCGGCGCATCCAACAGAAAAAGTGCTGAAAACCACTAATCCGATAACCAATTTGATCCATCTTTTTTCAAGCATGTTGTTACCTCAGGGCAGACTTTGACGTCGAGCCTCGTTTTGGACTGAACTATTACCATTTTACCAGAATTTCCTTTCTTTTCCTTGGGTCCCTTAAAGCGATCCTCCATGAGATCTATGTCGTTCCAGATGAGAAGAAGCCCAGGGTCTAGAAGGTTCGCGTTCTTAGGGAAGACATTCAAAAAGCGAAGGCCAAAGGAAGCCAAAATTAGCTGAGATGAAAAAATTTGACCAAATTGTTGACCAAGAAAATAAAAAGAGTTAGGAAATTACTCCTAACCCCCTGAAATCATTGGCGCGCCCAGAGAGATTCGAACTCCCGACACACGGATTCGTAGTCCGTTGCTCTATCCAGCTGAGCTATGGGCGCGCGTCTGCTACAAAGCCTTTGACAGTCTTTCCTGAATCACCCTTAAATTTATACGCATCCCGAGAAAAGTCAACTATCCTGCTGGGTGAGTGGAGCAGGTGCTGGGTCTCAATAGGCATAATTTCTTGAAAAATCCCCGCTAGATTCTCCGGTCGCTTCTCCCTTGGAAGGACAGATTTCTCTTGCTGGTGCAGAAGTCGAATAAGTTTCAGGGGATCTATACCAAGTGTTCCAACCGCTCTTCGGTGGGCACAGAAAGCTTGACTCAAAAGCCGAATCAAGGTTTGCTGGAGAGAATGATTATAGGGCGGCCCATGGCCGCCGACCCTTCAGTTACCAAGGTTATAGTTCAAGGTTCAAGTTCAAAATTAATTGCGGCGATGGAAAATTCCATTAGGTTGGAGGCAACTCCGCGCTCAACGAACACAGGCGAGACGCCGGTGCCACCAGGCCTTTTCATGATTTTGAGAGGGTAGGGCGGTATAACCGACTGCTTACGAAAAGATTTTCGGAAAGGACAAAAGCATGGACCTGACTTTGTTGGACAGCATGAACAAAAAGGAGTTGAGGAATTATCTGCAGTTTCTGCTCTGGCATTATCGGGTGGTGGACGCGTTCTGGTACATCTATACCGGTGAAAAATTTGATGAGGCGACCGCGGATGAACTGAATGAAAAGGTGTGGGGCCGGGTGTCGGTGCTGGGGGTCAAGGATATTCGGCGGCGGTTTGACATCCAGGAGCGGGGGTTGGCAGGCTTTGTCCGGGCCTTGCGCTACTGGCCCTGGCACATTTTGGTGGGCTATCAGATCGAGGCCAAGCCCGAGGAGGTCATCATCAGCGTGCCTTCCTGCCCCACCCAGGAGGCCCGGCTGAAGCGGGGCCTGGGGGAATATAGTTGCAAGGCCATGCACCAGGCGGAATTTGACAGCTTTGCCCGGGAAATCGACCCCCGCATTGTGACCGAGTGCATTTTTGCGCCGCCTGATCCGCATCCCCCGGACATGCATTGTAAATGGCGGTTTTTTCTGAGGGCCTGATGCCGGCGCTTTGAGGTCCGAGCCCGGTTTATGGTGGGCGGTGCCCCACCCTGGGGGAACTCTCTTCAAAGCCATAGGGC
>CAZLRL010000109.1:207-1444 GCA_964561645.1 uncultured Desulfobacterales bacterium | reverse complement strand
ATTCCGGCGGCCAAGGGCCGCCCTATAATCTTCCCCGGCAGTCGTTTACGACCCTTTGCCTTTCTCAAAAAACAGGAAGTTTTCGGTGGGGAGGGCATCATGCTCACCGGGACACGGGCGGCCAGGGACGGCCGCCCCACCGGAAAATGGGCCACTGGAGAAACTTTTCAAGACAGTTTAATTGAACAAAAAAGGTTTTTCTTTTCGGATGGTTTTATAGCAGGCCGTGCCCACTCTCAAGGAATTGGCTTTTTTTTCGACAGGCCGGAAGCCTGTGCTCCCGTTTATTACCATCTGTGGTGAATTTCTTTTGAAGGGCGAATTGGAGATCACAGCTTTGGCAGAATTTCGCCGGTATTCTTTAGTGTCTAAAACCTTTTCTGACTGCCACATTAACTAGAGCCCGGGCATCTTGCCCGGGTTCCACAGGCTGGAAGCCCGTGCTACCGTTCTTATTAATGACTTTTTGAGTGGGGCAGGGGCCTGTGACCTCTGGCCCCTTTTCTCCTTTCCCCCTTTTACCTTTTCCCCTTTCCCCTTTCCCAAGTCATCGCTTGTCGGCTTTGACCACCAGGACCGGGCAGGGTGCCTCTCCCACCACCCGTTCGGTGACGCTGCCCATCAGGAGGCGCTTGAGCCCGGTGCGGCCGTGGGAACCCATGACAATGAGCCCTGCGTCCCACTCCGAGGCCTGGTCCAGGATAAGGCGGTAGGCCGATCCCACCGCGACCCGGGTTTGGCAGGCCAGGCCCTGGTCCCGGGCTTTTTGGGCCACCCCGGCCGCCAGGTCCTCCAGGTTGTTCAGGAGGTCCCGGGCCACCTCGGGAACCTCGGCGGCGAATCCCGGGGGCGCGTCCAGGGCCGAGACCACCAGCAGGCTGGAGCCCGAGGCCGCGGCCAGAGCCAGGGCCCGGTCCGCGGCCCGGCGGCTGAAGCGAGAGCCGTCCACCGGCAGGAGCAGGCGGCTCAGGTCCAAAGTGCCCCGGACCGGTACCACCAGGACATCGGTGGGACAGAAGCCGATGACCCGTTCGGTCACTTTGCCCATGCGGGCGCCGGGCGGCAGCTCCTGACCCCGTTTGCCGATGACCACCAGATCGCAGCCATAGTCCCGGGCCGCGGCGCACAGGGCCTCATGGGGGTCGCCTTTGACCAGCAAGGTTTCCAGAGGAAGGCTCCGAGCCGCGGCCCATTTTTGGGCGGCAGCCAGGGCTTTGTCGTAAGGCGAGCGGAGATG
>CAZLRL010000109.1:0-197 GCA_964561645.1 uncultured Desulfobacterales bacterium | reverse complement strand
GGCCGCCGGGAGGCCCTGAGGCGGCGGGGGCAAGGCCGCCGCGGCCGTCACCCGGCTCTCCGGCAGGTGGGGAATCTGTTCCAGGGCATGTTGGGAGGGCGGGGAGCCGTCCACCGCGGCCAGGATGTGGTTATAGATGCTCATGGTAATAGAATTAGCCTTAAAGTGGTTCCTTTTAGCGATTAAAATCGGCGGGC
>CAZLRL010000108.1:0-8184 GCA_964561645.1 uncultured Desulfobacterales bacterium | reverse complement strand
GCCGCAGGCTTCAGCCTGCGCCTTGGGCACGGCAAGCCGTGCCCCTACAGTAAAAATTACTTGTCTGACGGCAACTTAGTATTAGCTAGGGAGTCCTGAGTAAAAAGCGTTTGGCAGAAAGCTTGAATATGGTAAAAATAATAGTTTTCCTTTCCCATTTAACAACCATATCATTTTAACCAGAGGATCTATGTCAGAATTACTTTCCGGTCAGGCGGGAGAGCGGCGTTTGCTCCTGGGCAACGAAGCCATCGTGCGGGGGGCTTTGGAGGCCGGGGTGTCCCTGGCGGCCACGTATCCGGGGACGCCCGCGTCGGAGATCGGTGACCGCTTTTACGAAATTTCCCGGCAGACTGACCTGGTGTTTGAATATTCGGTAAACGAGAAGGTGGCCCTGGAAGTGGCCGCGGGGGCCGCGGCCGCGGGCTGGCGGGCCATGGCTTCCATGAAGCACGTGGGATTAAACGTGGCCGCGGACGCCTTGATGACCCTGGGCTATGTAGGCATCACCGGCGGCCTGGTCATAGTGAGCGCCGACGACCCGTCGTTGTTTTCCAGCCAGAACGAGCAGGATAATCGCTATTACGCCCGGATGGCGGGGCTCCCCATGCTCGAGCCCATGAATCCCCAGGAAGCCAAGGACATGACCAGGGCGGCCTTTGCCCTTTCCGAGGAGCTGGGCCTGCCGGTGCTTTTGCGCACCACCACCCGCGTGAACCACACCCGGGGGCCGGTGACCCTGGGGGAGCTGGCCTCCCGGCCCGGGCTGGGCCACTTCCTGAAAGACCCGTTTACCAAGGTGATGGTGCCGGCGGTAGCCCGGGAGGCCCATGCCAGACTCCTGGCCAAGCAGTTCAAGGTTCAAAAGCGAGCCGAAGCATCGGCTTTCAATGTCATTAAAGGGCAAGGGCCGTGGGGTGTGGTCACCAGCGGCGTGGCCGCGGCGTACGTCGAGGACGCCATTCTGGAGCTGGGTCTGGAGGACCGGATCACGCTGCTCAAGCTGGGCTTCACTCATCCCCTGCCGGAAAAGCTCCTTGCCGGGTTTTTGCGAGGGGTGGAGCGAGTCCTGGTGGTGGAAGAGTTGGAGCCTTTCCTGGAAGAAGGCTTGAAAGCCATCGCCCAGGCGGAGGGACTGACGCTGCCTATTCAGGGGAAAGGCGAAGAGCTGTTTTCCCGCCTGTATGAATATCACCCGGCCCTGGTCCGGCGGGTGATGGCCGAATATTTCGACATTGCCTGGGAGGCGCCGGAACCTCTTGCGCCCACCGAGCTCTGGGGCGAACCGCTGCCGGATCGCCCTCCCAATCTATGTCCCGGCTGTCCGCACCGAGCCACCTACTATGCCATAAAAATCGCGCTGAAGGATTCGGGGCTGGAAGGCATCTTCCCCACTGATATCGGCTGCTATACGCTGGGACTTTTGCCGCCCCTGTCCATGGCGGATTTCCTCATTTGCATGGGCTCCAGCATCAGCACCGCGGCGGGCATTTCCCGGGCCACCGGCCAGAAGGTGGTGGCCTTTATCGGGGATTCCACCTTTTTCCACGCCGGGCTCACCGGCCTGGCCAACGCGGTGCACAACGGCCACGATTTTCTGCTGGTTATTATGGATAACGGTACCACCGCCATGACCGGGCATCAGCCTCATCCCGGGGTGAACCTGGTCCCGCCGGGATATCCCGGCGAGCATGTGCCCCTGCCACGGGTGGTGAAAGCCCTGGGGGTGGAACAGATCTGGGAGGTCAACCCGTTCAAGTACAAGGAATCCCTGGCGGCCGCCCGAGAAGCCCTGAACTCCAAGGGGGTGCGGGTGCTCATCTCCCAGGCCCCCTGCCATCTTTACGAGGCCCGGATTACCGGCAAGAAACGGCGGGCCCGCTTCCAGGTGGTGGAGTCCTGTGGGGATTGTTCCCATTGCCTGGACTATTTCGGCTGTCCCGCCATGTCGGTGAAACCGGAAGCCGAGGGAACCCAGCTGTTCATTGACCACGACCTGTGCTCCGGCTGCGCCTTTTGCGTCCAGTTCTGTGAATATATCCGGCCGGTGAAGGCGGGATGAAACCCCATAATAACGGCTTTAAAATTCGTTGAAGAGGTGGATGGTGAGAAGAGCGGCTATTTTTACCGGGATGGTGGTTTTCCTTTTCATTTCCATGGCGGCGGCCCAGATTCATGAACCGCCGCTGCCGCCCAATCTGCCGATCAAACCGCCGGCCGCCGGGGTTTCCTCCCGCCTGGCTCAGTTGAGCGGCGTCTGGGAGGGGACTTGGGACCTTCAGACGGCAGGAGGCCCCGGGGGCGGGCAGCAGTTGTTTCCCATGGATGTTACCGGGAGAAGCATGAAGATCGCCATCTTGGGAATCAACCCTCCCAGAGTCAAGGCGATATACTCCTACGGCGGTTCCACCGACCAGCCCGGCAAGTGGTTCCGGGTCAGGAACGCCTCGGTTTCGGGAGACAGCATCATTTTAAGATGGGGAAAGCCAGGGGAGACAAGAACCCTTAATTTGCAGCCCTCGGGCAGCCCGACTACCGCAAATGCCAATCTGGAGTTGGAGCGGTCGGGCCAGGTCCTCAAGGCTACATTGCGGAAGCAATAAACCTATTGCAAACATAAGGCCGCGCTAAAAGTGGTCCGGCCTCACCGATGGAAAACATGGTTAGCGAGAATATTAGACTGCGAATTTTTCTCACCGGCGTGGGCGGCCAGGGGACGCTCCTGGCCAGCCGCCTGTTGGGGGAAGCGGCTTTGGCCGCGGGCTATGCGCCCCAGGTCAGCGAAACCCACGGCATGGCCCAGCGGGGCGGGGTGGTGATCTCCACCGTGGTCCTGGGAGACCTGAAAAGCCCCCTCATCTCCCCGGGGGAGGCGGATATTTTGTTGGGATTCGAAGCCCTGGAAACTTTCCGGGCCCTGGACCGTTGTCATTCCCAAAGCCTGGTAATCGCTAATACGGCGGCCATCGTGCCCTACCCGGTCTCCATCGGGAAAAACACCTACCCGGATGTAACTCGGTTGCTGGAACTCATGGCCGGTAAAGTGGGGGGCCTCCTGGCGTTTGATGCCGGGGACCTGGCCCGTCAGGCCGGGACGCCTCTGGCAGTGAACATGGTGCTCCTGGGAGCTCTGGGAGCCACGGCCAAGCTGCCCTTTCCCCAGGAGGACATCCTGACCCAGATCCGCACCAGGACCAATCCCAAATACCTGGAGGCCAATCTGAGCGCCTTTCGGATGGGACAGGAGGCTGCAGCCGATCCCCACAACTGGACCAAGCCTTAGATTTCATAGGGTAATTCCAGGAATGCCGCAAGGATACTTGAAGTGTAGAGGGGCTCAAGACCCAGGCTAACCAAGGTCCCTGGCCTCCCTCACTCTATCCGAGACTATTCTGATCGATCGTAGACCATTCGTGGAAAAATCTCCTTTCTATACCATGTCTCCGGAAGAGGTGCTGGCCGTCCTGGAGACCGCCCCTGAGGGCCTGTCCAAGGATGAGGCCGCGGCCCGCCTGGCCGAGCACGGTCCCAACGAGCTGGCGCCGGGCAAAAAAATCTCTCCTGCGGTCATTTTTTTCCGCCAATTCGCCAATCTCCTGATGCTCATCCTGATCGCCGCGGTGGTGATCTCCTTCGTGATGGGGGAGACCCTGGATGCGCTGGTGATCTTGGTCATCCTGCTGGGCTCGGGTATCCTGGGTTTTTTTCAGGAATACCGAGCTGAAAAAGCCGCAACGGCTCTGGCCAAGATGGCTGCCCCCACAGCCACGGTAATCAGGGAAGGGCGGGAGCTTACCATCCCCAGCCGGGAGGTGGTTCCCGGAGACCTGTTGGTGCTCTACACCGGCGACCGGGTGGCCGCGGACGGCCGGTTGCTGGAAGTAGTAAATCTGAAGGCGGACGAAGCTCTGTTGACCGGGGAATCCACCGCGGTGGCGAAACACCTCAACGCGGTATCCGAGCCGGATACCCCGGTAGGGGATCGGACCTGCATGGTGTTTGGCGGAACCGTGATCACCTACGGCCGCGGCCGGGCCGTAGTAACCGACACCGGCATGGACACGGAGTTCGGCCATATCGCCCGGTTGCTGGAAGAAGTGAAGGTGGAGAGAACGCCGCTGGAGCGGCGCATTACCACCATCGGCCGGGTGCTGGCCGCCATTTGTCTGTCCGTGGCGGTGGGGGTCGTGTTTCTGGGCCTTTCCCGCGGGGAAGATCTGTGGCTCATGATCATCTGGGGCATCAGCCTGGCGGTGGCTGCGGTGCCGGAAGCCCTGCCCGCGGTAGTGACAGGGGCCCTGGCCATCGGCACCACCCGCATGGCGCGGCGCCATGCCATCATCAAGCGTCTGCCCGCGGTGGAGACCATGGGCTGCACCACGGTGATCTGCACGGACAAGACCGGCACCCTGACCAAAAATGAAATGACGGTGCGGCGCCTCTTCCTGGATGGGGAAAAACTGGAGGTCACCGGGTCGGGCTATGAACCGGAGGGGAAATTTTTGGTAGAGGGTGACGCCGGCGATCTGGGTGAGCTGCAGCCGGTACTCGAACAAGCCGCCCGGGTATCCCTCCTCTGCAACGACGCGGCCCTGGAGAAAGCCGGGCTCTGGCAGGTGCGGGGGGACCCCACCGAGGGGGCCCTTCTGGTTCTGGGACGCAAGGTGGGTTTCGATAAAGCGCAGCTGTTCAAGGGCTATCCCCGGGTGGCGGAAATTCCCTTTTCCTCGGAACGCAAGCGCATGAGCACCATCCATCTGGGGCCGGGTGGTCTTTTGATGTATGTGAAGGGAGCCCCGGAAACCGTGCTGCCCTGGTGCACCCGGGTGTCGACCCGGCAAGGGGAAGAGCCTCTGGATGAGGCGAGGCGCCAACAGATCATGTCCGAGGCCGGGGCCATGGCCGGGCAGGCCCTGCGGGTCCTGGGGTTGGCTTATCGCCCATTGCGGGATATTCCGGATTTGCTGCCCCAAACCGAGGAAGAAAACCTGGTGTGGGTGGGCCTGGTGGGGATGATCGACCCGCCCCGCCCTGAGGCCCAGTCCGCGGTGCATCGCTGCAACCAGGCCGGTATCCGGGTCATTATGGTCACCGGGGACCATCCGGCTACGGCCCGGGCCATTGCCGGGGAACTGGGGCTCCTGGCCCAGGGGGGCCACAACCCCGGCGTGCTCACCGGCCAGGAGGTCAACGCCCTAGACGACCCCAATCTGCTTGCCGCGTTGCAAAAGACTTCGGTATTTGCCCGGGTGTCCCCGGAACACAAGCTGCGACTGGTCAATATCCTCAAGGGCCAGGGGGAGGTGGTGGCCATGACCGGAGACGGGGTCAATGACGCTCCGGCCCTGAAGCGGGCTGATATCGGCGTGGCCATGGGCATCACCGGCACTGAAGTCACCAAGGAAACTGCGGCCATGATCCTGGCGGACGACAATTTTGCCTCTCTGGTGGCCGCGGTGGAGGAAGGCCGGGCCATTTTCGACAATATCAAGAAATATTTAATTTTTCTTTTGAGCTGTAATTTTTCGGAAATCCTCACCCTCACGGCGGCTATTTCCCTGGGTTTGCCCCTCCCCCTGGTAGCCCTGCAAATCCTCTGGATCAACCTCATCACCGACGGCCTGCCGGCCCTGGCCCTGGGAGTGGACCCCAAGTCGCCCGACATCATGGAACGGCCGCCCCGGCCGCCCCAGGAGGGGGTATTCACCCGCTCGGTCACCGTGCTTTTGGTGGTGATCTCCTTCCACCTCACCTTGATCCTGCTGCCCCTGTTTGCCTATTATGTCTTGGTCAACCCTCATGGGCTCAGTGATCCGACCCAGGTTCTGATCCAGGCCCAAACCATGGTCTTCATCACCCTGATCCTGGCGGAACTGGTGAATGCCTTTAACTGCCGGTCGGATATCCATTCCCTGTTCACCGTGGGATTCTTGCGCAACCGCTTTCTGGTGGGCAGCGCGCTCCTCTCACTGGTGATCATGATAGTGGTTATTCATTGGCAGCCTGTGTCCTACCTGTTCCACACCCGCCCTTTGGGCCTTAGGGACTGGCTGGTGGCCGCGGGCCTGAGTGTGACCATTTTTCCGGTGGTTGAAATTACCAAGTGGATCCTGCGCCGCTGGTCCCGGACCACTTGAGAACCTTTCCCTTCTTGAATTATTCCCCAGCACCCTGATTTTTCTCAAAAAAATTTCGCCAAATCATTTTAAATTTTTGTCATACCTGCCGATAAGCGCGTAGAGGAAATCCAATTCCGCGGTGAACTCCGGCACTTCATCGCCGGAAATGGATTTCAAGAGAGGTAGTGAATTCGTCAGGCGGTCTGTCCATTATTAGATGGCCCCGCCGGAACCGGCCTGGGGCAGGCGGCCCGAATAATGAGGGCGAGAGAGATGTGGCAGGTAAAATTGAGGACCAAAATTTTCGGCGGATTTTTATTTCTTATTCTTCTTTCTTCCATCATGGCCTATCTGGGGTGGCATCATCTCCGAACCCTCCAGACGACGGTGGAACGCCAGCAGACTTACAATTTCATTACCAAGACGCTATTGGAAACCAGGCGCCAGGAAAAGAATTTTTTTCTGCGTGGGGACCAGAAATATCTAGACCAGGCGAACCAAAACCTTGAGGCTGTCAAGGCCCGGGTGGCACAGGCTCGACGTGTTCTTTCTGATCCGACTGATCAAAAATATTTGACTCAGATTATGGATTACTTGGGACGTTATGAGGTTGCCCTGGACAACTATGCAGCCTTGCATCGCCAGCAGGGGATGCTGTCCCCGGACCGCCAGCGACGCCTGAGTCAGTTGGAACAAGCAATGGTGACTCCGGCCCGGGAACTCTTGGGGGTGAGCCAGGCGGCCCAGGAGAGCCAGGAGGGTCGGATACAATCCCAGTTGGCCGGAGCCAGCCGACTCATGGGATATAGCGTCTTGCTTGCCATTGCCCTGGGTATTGTGGTTTCCGTTGCTCTGGTTCGCACCCTGACCAAAACACTTAATCGGGTCATCTCCGGCCTGGGGGAGGGCTCCGAGCAAGTGGCAGCGGCCTCGCTGGAAGTGTCCAGTGCCAGCCAATCCCTGGCCGCGGGGGCCTCTCAGCAGGCGGCCTCCCTGGAGCAGACCACTTCGTCCCTCGAGGAACTGGCGGCCACGGTGAAGCAGAACTCCCTGCATGCCGAGCAATGCAACGAGTTGGTCCTCCAGACCCACGAGAAAACCCGGGCAGTGCACAAATCCATCCGAGCTACTAAAGAGTTCATGGAGACCATCTCCAGCTCCGGAGAGAGCATCAAGAAGATTATTAAAAACATCGACGAGATTGCTTTTCAAACTAATCTTCTGGCTCTCAATGCTGCGGTGGAGGCAGCCCGGGCAGGCGAAGCCGGGGCCGGCTTTGCCGTGGTGGCTGAGGAAGTGCGGGGCCTGGCCATGAGAGCCGCGGAAGCGGCCAAAACCACCGATGATTTGATCGGGGAAACCTCCCGTCAGATTGAGTTGGGTTCGGCCCAGATTCAGGAGACTCTCACCAAGTTCTACGACATGGGAGATTCGGCTAAAAAGGTGAACGAACTGGTCGGTGAGATTGCCAACGCCAGCATAGAGCAGGCCCAGGGGATCGAGCAACTGAACCAGGCCATGCTGGAAATCGACCGGGTAGTACAGCAGAATGCCGCCAATGCCCAGGAGAGCGCCAGTGCGTCCTCCGAGCTGCAGGCGCAATCAGAACGGATGCGGGAGATCGTGGGGGAAATGGCTTACCTGGTAGGGAACGGCCTCCAGCAGTTAAGGCACGCAGAGCCCGCCGGCAACGGACAACATCACCAGGGTATGCCTGCTCCCGAGGAGAGCCGGTTTTAAGTATGACCTGAGAAGCGGTGGATTGTATTTTACGGCCCGGGCTTCAGGCCCAATTAGCCGGTTCTTTCAGCTCCGGTAGCTGGCATTAATCCGGATATAGTCCTCGGTTAAGTCGCAGGTGTCGTAGAAGTCTTGATAATCCCCGGCCTTCAGGTCGATGGTGACGGTAAAGGGTCCGGCCAGGATGATTTGCCGGGCCCTTACCTCCGCTGCTTCCCCCCGGCCCTGGCCATGGGCCACAACCACATGCGGCCCGAAAGAAATGCTCACCTGGTCCGGATCGAAGCGGGCTCCGGAGCGCCCCAGGGCCGCCATGATCCTCCCC
>CAZLRL010000107.1:0-8229 GCA_964561645.1 uncultured Desulfobacterales bacterium | reverse complement strand
GAACCCGCAACCTGCTGATTACAAATCAGCTGCTCTACCATTGAGCTACGCCAGCCTGCCGGTCAACCTGTGCCAAGCCGAAGGTGACCAAATTTTAACTTATAAAAATTATGTTATTTCGGAAAGATTGTCAAGAATTTTTCAAAAATAATCCTTTTAATTTTACTCCCTTTTTCCCGGTTTGACAAACCCCTGATACGGTGTCATATTTGGGACATTCGGAGAAGGTGTCCATGGAACTTGAGCGTGCCCGTCTGCTCCGGCAGATCCCTTCGGTGGATGAACTCCTGCGCGCCCCCCGTCTGGCGCCCCCGCTGGCGTCCCTGTCCCGTCCCTATGCCGTGGAAATGATTCGCCAATTCCTGGAAGCCTTTCGGGAGCGCCTCCGCACTCTTCCTCTAGCGGATCTTCCTGGGGAGCTGGATTTGGCCGCGCTGGAGGCTGACGCGGCCCACATCCTGGCCGGGGTGGGTCAGCCTTCCCTGGTGCGGGTGATCAACGCCTCCGGGGTCATTATCCACACCAATATGGGCCGCTCCCCCCTGGGGGCCGCGGCCCGGGACCAGGTCCTCACGGCCGCGGCTTGTTATACCAATCTCGAATACGATTTAAAAGAGGGGCGCCGGGGCTCCCGCCAGGTTCATCTGGAAAAGCTGGTCACCGAGATCACCGGCGCGGAAGGCTGCCTGGTGGTCAACAACAACGCCGCCGGGGTCTTCCTGGCCCTGAGTGCTTTGGCCCCGGACCGGGAAGTCATTGTCTCCCGGGGTCAATTGGTGGAAATCGGCGGGTCGTTTCGCATGCCGGATATCATGGCCGCCAGCGGGGCCCTGCTTCGGGAAGTAGGCACCACGAACAAAACCTATCTGGCTGATTATGAAAAGGCCATCACCTCCCAGACCGCCATGCTCCTCAAGGTCCACCCGAGCAATTTCAGGCTCCTGGGCTTTACCCATGAGGTGCCGCTGCCGGACCTGGTCTCCCTGGGGCGGCGCTATGGACTGGTGGTCATGGAAGATCTGGGGAGCGGCTGCCTGGTGGACCTGAGCCGCTACGGCCTGGAGAAGGAACCTACGGTCCAGGAAGCGGTGGCCAGCGGCGCCGATCTGGTCCTGTTCAGCGGCGACAAGCTCTTGGGCGGGCCCCAGGCCGGGCTCATTTTGGGCCGGGCCGAGACCGTGCAGCTTCTGAAACAGCACCCCCTCACCCGGGCCCTGCGACCCGACAAGCTTACCCTGGCGGGCCTGGAAGCGACCTTACGCCTTTACTTGAACGAGTCCGAAGCCGTCAAGGAAATTCCCACCCTGCGTATGCTTACCGCCCCGGTGATCGAGGTCAACGGCGCGGCCCAACGTCTGGCCCGCACCATCAAGCGCCGCTGGCCCGGACGGTATCAGGTAGCCGTCCAGGACCATATCAGCCGCTCCGGGGGCGGTGCCTTGCCCATGGTGCCCATCCCCAGCCGGGCCCTGTCTCTGGCCTTGCCGCCGCTGGCCCCCCATCAGCTCGAAGAACGCCTGCGGGCCTCCAGCCCCCCGGTCATCGCCCGCCTGGAGCATGACCGTCTGCTGCTGGACGTCCGCACCCTCTTGCCGGAAGATTATCCTCTGCTGCTCCAGGTTCTGGGGGAGGTGGCCGACGCGGTGTAACTCCCGCCGGAGACGGCTTGAGCCCGGCCGCGGCAAGTCAATCCTTCAGCCAAATATTAATGTAGAGATGGCCCCGATGAGTGCCGCTGGTGCGGCCGGCGCCCTTGACCCGCAGGCGCGAGCCGTCCTTGACCCCGGCGGGAATGTTGATTTTCAGACGACGCCGCCGGTGGTTGCTTTTGACGATGAAATTGAATTTGGCGCCATAAGCCGCCACCCAGCTGGGCAGCCGCAGGTTCAGGATCAGATCGGGCTGATTGGGCACCTGAACCAGCTCCCAGTCCAGGTCCGCCGGCGGATTGCCGGTAAACCAGCTCAAGACCCGGTAAGGCAGGCCCTTGACAAATAGCCAGGCAGGGGGCGTGGACGGTTTGGGGAAGCGTTCCCGGCGGCGGGGACGGCCGGTGCTCCGGGACGAGGGGCGCCGGGACCGCCGGGAGGTGGAACCGGTAGGTTTGGCAGCCGTTTCCGAGCCCGGGCGGCGCAGGGTATGTTTGTAGCGGGCATCCTGACCCACGGCCTCTTGAAACCGGAGCCAGTCATAAGCCGCGCGGCGGACCGGATCAATTAAAACGCGATAGGCTTCACCCAGCCGCAGAAACCGTTCCGCCGCCCGCGGGTCGTTGGGATTTCTATCAGGATGCCACTTAAGGGCTAACAGTCGGTAAGCTTTTTTAATGTCCCCGGCATCCGCCTTGGGGGGGACACCCAGGATCTCATAATAATCCAAGGCCATGGCTATGCCGGAGCCGAGTCACCGCAGAGTGCACCCCCTTCTAGCAAGAGTGCCCTCGTCCCCGCGTCAGGGTTCAAGGCTAGAAGGGTAAAAGAGGCAGGGCTCTGACGTCTTATTTCACTAATTCCTTGAGCTGCTTGCCCGGTTTGAACTTAACCACCTTGGTAGCAGGAATTTTGATGGGCTTGCCGGTTTGGGGGTTTCGGCCTTCCCGGGCTTTGCGGGAGGCCACCTGAAAGGTCCCGAAGCCTGCCAGGGCCAGGCGGCCCTGGGTTTTAAGGGTGTTGGATACGGTCTTGATTAAGGAGTTTACAGCCCTTTCGGCATCGGCTTTCTTTATTTGAGCTTCATTAGCCACTTGGGCGATCAATTCTGCTTTGGTCATACCTTCTCCCCTCTCCTCTTCATAAATTTGGCAAGATTAATCACGAGAATCCTGCACCCTGTCCATAATTCCTTATAAATACTTTTTGAAGGACATCCCTCCTTTCCTAAAAAATATCTAAAAAATTCAAGTGGTTAATCTGGGAAAAATCCCCAAACACCGATGGTTTCTCATTGATAGCACAAAAAGCCACGGCCTGACAACAAAAATATCTTGGTATTCCAGCTTTTTTTACGTTTGGCTAATTTTTCCCTGGTCAGCGGCTGGCTCGGGAAAGAGTAACCAGGGCCAGGGTTCCGAAACAAAGGTGGGGGAGCCAGGCGGCCAGAAGGACCGGCCAGCGCCCGGCCTGTCCCAAGGAGGTGCTGAAACCCAGAAACAGCCAGTAGGCGAACATTACTCCCAGGCCCAGGGCCACCATGCCGGGAATGAACACTTTTTCCTGCCTTAAAGCCAGGCCCAAACCCAGGGCGGCCAGCACCAGCGGAACCAGGGCTCTGGCAAACCGGTTCTGGATTTCCAGGCGGTAGGTGGTGGACCTGTAGCCGTCCCGCTCCAGGCGGTTCACAAACCGCAGGATCTCTTCGACATTCATCTCAGAAATCTTTCGTTCCAGGTCGCCGAAATCCTTGGGAGTTTCGGTCAGGGCCAGGTCCATTTCCTGAAAGCTTTCGAACTGATCTTGCTTTTGGCTGTTGAAATTCTGGACAATACCCTGAAACAGGCGCCAGTGGCCGTCTTGCCAGACGGCCCGCCGCGCTGCCACGATCTGGACCAATTTGAATTGATCGTCGAAACGGAAAATTTTCACCCCTTCCAGGGTCTTCAGATCCTTCCGATAGAGCAGGATGTTATAGATGGCCCGATCGCCCTTGTACCAGAGGTGTTCCGGATTGACCAGGCTGCGGGGGGGTTTTTTTTGGACCTGGGTTTCCCAGAACAGGTTGAGGGTGGCCTGGCTCCAGGGGATGAGATACAGATGCAGGGCCAAAACAAAAGCCGCGGCCAGGGAGGTTAACAGAATGATGGGTCGGATTAGCTGGAGGATGTCCAGGCCGCTGGTCCGGATGGCCATGGTCTCCCGGGTGCGGGTTAACAGGCCGAAGCTCAGCATGGCCCCGAGAAGTATGGCGGGAGAGATCACCTCCTCCAGGGCCAGGGGCGCCCGGAGCAGGATATAATGACCCATTTGAGCCGCGCCCAGGTTGGCGCGCACCAACTGGTCGATCTTCTCGAAAAAGTCCACCACCAGGTAGAGGCTGAGAAACGCGGTAAGGCTCAGGAGGCAAATTTTGAGGAACTCCCGAGCCACGTAGTTTTCCAGAAGGTGCGACCGGAGCCTGGTACCGGCTTGCATGCTCCAGGCTTATACCAGAAATTTGCGGGTTTGTTAAGGTGGTTACCTGGATGGCGAGGCGCGGGCTTTTCACCACCCCAGGCGCTGGCGGGGCTTTTTTAAAAATCCCAAAGAATTCGCCGAGTCGGAATGGGAGAGTCCTTCCTGCTCAAACATCTCCTCAACTTCCTGCCGCACCTGATCTTCCAACCGCTGGGGCGGCGGTGGAATCGATCCCTCAAACACCGGTCCGGACACAGGTTTAGGGCTTTCGGACGAGTCGGCCGGGGGTTTTTCCTTGGTCCCGCGGTCCTGGGGCTGAGGCGTGGGTGCGGTTTTCGGGTCCGAGGCCTGGCCGGGAGCGGGTTTGGCCGAGGGCGAGGGGGCCGGAGCGGGATCGGGGCTGGTAAGCTTCGGAGCCGGCGCCGCCTTGGGGGGTTCTGGCTCAGCCTTATCCAGCTTCGGAGCGGGCGCCGCCGAGGTATCGGGTAAGGTGGGGAGCTGCAGGGCTTTCGGCTTGGAGCCGTCCATAAACCTGACCACTATACTCACCCGACGGTTCTGGATATCCATGGGATCCTTGTGATTGCGCAACTGCCGGTCCGCATAGCCCCGCACCGAAGTAACCTGACCCTGGTGAACGCCGTCCTCTTCCATGACCCGCCGGGCCGCGTTGGCCCGGTCGGCGGAGAGTTCCCAGTTGGTGTAGTCCTTGCCCCCATAGGGCCGGCTGTCAGTATGGCCCTCGAGGGTGATGTGATTGGGAATTTTACCCAGTTCCTGGGAAATTAATCTCAACAGCTCCTTGGTTTCGGGCTTCAGATTGGCGCTGCCGATTTTAAAAAAATGGGAAGCTTCCTGATCCAGCAGTTCGATGCGCAGACCCTCATCCGTGATCTCCAGGGCCACTTGATTTTTGAGACGGCTCAGCTCCGGCAATTGGGCGATGACTTCGGTGATGCGCTTTTTCAATTCCTCCAGAGAGCCCCGGTCGCTGGAGGCCCTATTCACCTCCGGGTGGATGGGCGCCGGAGTCTGCAATTCCTGGCTGTGTCCGGGAGTGGGCATCTCACCGCCCATGTCGCTGGTTTCCAAAAGGCCGGTGGCCCCGGGCAACAACCCGGGGTTCTTGAAATATTGGGCCACATTGATGCGGATGGACTGGCTTTGACTCATAATCCACAGCACGATGAACAGGGCCATCATGGCGGTGACAAAATCAGCGTAGGCCACTTTCCAGGCCCCGCCATGTCCGGCCTGATGACTTTTTTTCTTTTTAACGATCCTCGGTTCCGTAGGTTCGTGATGCGCGCTGGACATAGATACTAGGCCTTCACTTTTATGGCCCGACAGGCGTCTTCCACTTCGGAAAAGCTGGGACGCAGTTCATTGATGATGACCCGGCGGGCGAACTCCACCGCCACGATGGGGGGCATGCCCTTGGCATAAGCCACCACTCCGGCCTTAATAGAGCGCAGATAGATCTCCTCATTGGCGGCCTGGATCTCAATCTGGACGCTCAAAGGCTGAAAAAAGCCATAGCACAAAAGCACCCCCAGGAAGGTGCCTACCAGGGCCGCGGCCACCTTGTGGCCGACCTCGGCAGCCGGGCCGCCGATGGACTGCATGGTCAGGATGATCCCCAGCACCGCGGCCACAATGCCCAGGCCCGGGAGAGAATCAGCGATGCGGCCCAGGGAATGGGAAGGCTTCTTGCCCTCCTCTTCCTGAGTCTCCAGGTCGGCCTCCAACAAATTCTCCAGCTCCAGGGGCGGTACTCCCCCCACCACCATGAGTTTCAGGGAATCCACCAGATATTCCAGGGTATGGTGTTTTTCCAGGATAAAAGGATATTTAGCGAAAATTTCGCTTTCTTCGGGCTGTTCCACATGTTGCTCCAGGGTCAGGAGGCCCTTGACTCGGGCGGTTTGAAATATTTCATAAAGGAGCTGCAAAAGTTCCTGCAAGCTTTCCCGGGAGATTTTTGAAGACTTGAGGGAGCCGAGGGTATAACGGATCATCTTGGACAAGGTGGACTTGGGAGTGGAAATCAGGAGCGCCCCCGCGGCCGTGCCCCCGATAATAATGAATTCAGCCCACTGCATGAGAACCAGAAGGTTCCCCCCTGCTAAGAGGAAACCTCCCAGCACCGAAATTATCACTACTGCTAGACCTAGAATAACAAACACAGGGAGCCCGAGAAAAAGTGATACGAGGACGCGCCTTACCCCTCGTACTCTTTGTTATCGGCTTGCTCCCTTTTGTTCTTAAAAACCTTCCGGCGGCCCCGGCCCCCTTGCGAAGAGCAGCCGCGGTTTTTATAATGATGCCAAATTCAAGTAAATAAGGGGAGGACGAGAATGCCGACCTACGAGTATGTCTGCAACAAATGCGGCGAAGAGTTTGTCCGCATTATGAGTATCAGCGAATTGGAAAGTGGCCAGGTTACCTGCCCCAAATGCCAATCTGAGGACGTCACCCAGAAGATGTCCACCTTCATCCCCAAGACCTCCAGAAAGAGCTGAGGCCCTTCAAGGACGCCACTGATTGCAGAACGCGCCCTTCTCGCTCAAGGTCAGGGTCACCGCGCCTCGGCGGGTCAGATAGGTGGGGGTTTGGGAGGGAAAAGTTTTTTCGGTCTCAGACTCCCGGTGACCATACAACACCAGGTTCTCCGGCTGGAGCCGGGCCACCACCGCCAAGGGCACATCACCGGGCGCCACCAGGGCCGTCAAGGGACCTTTTTTCAGCCCCGGTAATTTTTCCAATACAGATGGTTGCAGGGGCGGCAGGATCAGGGCCTGCCGTCCCTGGCAGGTTATTTTCAGGGCTACCCCGCGGCCGTCCCCCCAGGTCGGGTAGGCCAGGGACAGGCCTCCCAGGCTTGTCGGGGGGTTGCGGGGCGGCCTCATCCTGGTGAGGGACAACCCGGGTTGTCCGGAGTCCCCCAGCCGGTTCATCAGGTCTATCACTTTCCCCCGGGGCCGGCGGCCCTCCCACCAGAAGCCCCTGATCTCGAACTCCTGGGCCAAGGTGAGCATCTCCTGGGCATTGCGGGAATTGAGTTGCAGGGCCAACACCGCGTCCAGGCGGCCCCACTGGCGCCAGTGCAGATAGCTGGGGAGCGCACCGAGACCCCCGCCGCCCTCCCGGCCCGGCCAGTCACGCCAAGCCGCGGTGACCACCACCCGCTGACCCTCCGGGGCCACCAGCACCCCGTCCAGGCCGGTATAGCTGTCCAGGATGGTGATTTCGCCGACGGAGGGCGCTCGAAACGGCGTCAGGGCCACGGTGGCCAACAGGGCCAGCCCCACTAATCCGGCACCGCCACAGGTCCAATAGAATTTGGGCCAGCCCCAATTTTTTTCCCGATGTTGGTCGAGGTTATTTTGGCGCAAAGAGCGCAGCCTGATCACCTGTGAAATCATGGTAAGCCCCAAAAATATCAAGGCATACCAGAGCACCACCTGGAGCCAGGAGGGGGAAGGTATGGTGAGGCCGCTGCCCGGAAAGCCGGCCATTCCCGCGATGATCGCATAGCCTAAGCTCAAGGGGATTTGGCCGAGGTGCAAAAAAATCCCGGCCAGGGGGGTGAGGGAAAAGGCCTCCGCCAGGACCGCCAGGCCCCCCAGGGGCAGAGCCACCATCAGGACCAGGGGGATGACCACCAGATTGACCAGGAAACCAAAAAGAGACACGACCTGAAAATAGTGGGCCACCAGGGGAGCGGTGACCAGGGAGGCCACCACCGTCACGGCCAGGGCTTCGAGGAGACGCCGTTTCCACCGGGTCCGCCAAGCGCGCCCCTGGCTGACCGGATCTTGACCCTTAGCCTCCGCCTCAAACCAGCGAGGCAGAAAAAACAGCAGGCCCGCCACGGCCACAAAGCTAAGTTGAAAGGATATGGAAAACAGCAGCAGCGGATTCAGGATGAGGAGCACCAGGGCCGCCAGGGCCAAGGCGCTCCAGACCTCCCGGGGCCGCCCCAACAGCACCAGGAGAAGATAGGCCAGGATCATAACCTCAGCCCGGTGGGTGGCAGGCGAGCCGCCGGCAAACTGGGCGTAAACCACCACCGGCACCGCCGCAGCCAGGGTGGCGATCTTCATGGCATTGATCCGGA
>CAZLRL010000106.1:0-8238 GCA_964561645.1 uncultured Desulfobacterales bacterium | reverse complement strand
CCACCGCCGGTTCCGCGACCGGCACCCTCAGTTCCGCCGTTGCCGCCGCCGCCACCGCCGCCACCGCCACCGCCGCCGCCCCCACTGCTACTCCGCTTAATGCGTCTGACAATCGGGGCGAAATCCAGGGTAGGCAGCAGGCCGGCCCGGGCCACCGTCACCAGAGCCGCGGCCTGATCGACCCGGGCGGCCGCGGCCTTGAGGTCATAATTATTTCGCAAGGCCTCATCTTCCAGGCGATTCAGGGTTTCATCGTGAAAATCCCTCCACCAGGTGGAGTCCGGCCAGGCGGCCGGAATTGAAGGCAGAAACTTGGCGCCACGCCAGACTGTCGGCGTCTTCACAGGAGGCCGCGTATAGTCAGGCCCCACCGCGCACCCTGAGGCCAGAACCACCATCCCCCCTAACCAGATTATTATCTCGAACCATGTCTTCATTCAGTCACCAAGGCGACCACGGGGTCGAGATGGGCGGCTTTGCGGGCCGGCAGAAAGCTGAAGATGATGCCCGTGATAAAAGCGCAAGCAAAGGCGAGAAGGATGGGTCCCGCAGTAAATAAGGCCAGCCACCCCATCATCCGGGAGACCGCCAGTCCCCCGGCGATCCCCACTCCTACCCCGATCAGGCCGCCGATCAGGCAGACCACCACCCCTTCGGTGATGAATTGCAGCAGTACATCAAAGGCCCGGGCCCCCACCGCCATGCGGATGCCGATTTCCCGGGTGCGTTCGGTGACCGACACCAGCATAATGTTCATCACCCCGATACCACCCACGATCAGGGAGATGGCGGCGATGGCCCCCAGGAGATAGGTCAGGGTATCCTGGGTCTGGGTGGCAGTCTCCATCAGGGCTGCCAGGCTTTTCACCTGGAAATCCTCTTTTTTATGGCGTTCTTGGAGAAGTTGTTCAATGGCCTGTTGCACCCGGTCCATGTCAGGTTCGGAGGTCACCTGCACGGAAATGGACTTCAAATATCTCTGCCCCATGAGGCGGACGGCCCCGGTGGTCAAAGGGACCCAGACCATGTTGTCCAGGTCATTGCCGCCGGGATCGATTCCCTTGGGGGTCATAACGCCGATCACTTTAAAGGGGGAGTTGCCCAACAGCACATAGCGCCCCAAGGGGTTAACCCCGCCAAAGACGCTTTCCTCCACGGTCTGTCCCAGGACCGCCACTTGAGAATAGCGCTGGACCTCTTCGGGAGAGAAAAAGCTCCCTTGAGTTGCAGCCCAATTGCGGGCTTCGCTGAAGTCCGGCGTGGTGGCTGTAACGCTGGTGGCGAGATCCTTGTTCAGATAACGAAGGGTCACGGGCTGCAACATCTCCGGCACTGCCGCGGTTACGCCCGGCAGGCGGGCGACGGCTTCGGCGTCCTCTGGCATGAGGGTGGTGACCGCGGTGCCGGCCCCTTTAACCCCCGGCGCTCCCGGCTTGACTACCAGGAGATTGGTGCCCATGGCCTGAATCCGGGCGAGCACTTCTTGCTTGGCCCCGCTGCCGATGGCCAGCATGGCCACCACCGAGGCCACCCCGATGATGATGCCCAGCATGGTGAGAAAGGTGCGATTGCGGTTTCGGCCCAACGCCCGCAGGGCCATCCGCAAGCCCTCGGTAAAATCGGAGGAGCCGAGGAACTGGGACTCACCAACGGGCGCCGGCTCCGGAGGCACCTCCTGGACTTCGGTTTGCCGAACTTTTTCGTCCCCCACCACCATGCCGTCCGAAATGCGAATAATGCGGTCTGCCTGTTCGGCTAGGTTGGGGTCATGGGTCACCATGATAATGGTATGCCCTTCCCGGTGGAGCTGATGCAACAGTGCCATGACTTCCACGCCGCTGGCGCTGTCCAGGGCGCCCGTGGGCTCATCGGCCAGAATAACCCTGCCCCCGTTCATCAGGGCCCGGGCTATGCTGACCCGCTGCTGCTGGCCGCCGGAAAGTTGCGAGGGGCGGTAAGTAAGACGTTCCGCCAATCCCAAGCGGGTGAGAATAGCGCCGGCCTTTTGCTGCCTGGCCGCCCGGTTCAATCCGGCGTAGACCGCAGGAACTTCCACGTTTTCCAGGGCATTGAGCCCGGAGATGAGATGGTATCTCTGGAAGATAAAGCCGAAGGTGCGGCACCTGAGCGCGGCCAGCTCATCGGGAGACAGTTCTGCCACTTCCTGCCCCTCTAGGCGGTAGGAACCGCCGGTGGGCCGGTCCAAGCAGCCGATCAGGTTCAGTAGGGTGGACTTACCGGACCCGGAAGCCCCCATGATGGCCACGAATTCACCTTCCCTTATGGACAGGTCGACGCCTCTCAGCACCGGCGTCTCCACCTCCCCGAACTGGAAGATTTTGGTGACTCCTGCCAGTTCAATGAGGGCTGCCGTCACTAAAGCTTTCCTCCCTTTTTCCCTGCACCACCCAACCCTCTGGTGGAAGCGGTGGGAGACTCCGTGACCATCCCGGTGACGACCTTTTCGCCCTCCTCGAGGCCGGAGAGGATTTCGGCGGAGACCCCGTCCTGGACCCCAACCCTGACTTCCCTGTCTTCTACACTGCCATCGTCTCGTAAAACCTGAACCAAAAAAATTCGGCCCGGTTCCTTGGCAGTGTCTACCTGTCTCCTCTCTTTGCGGATCTTAACCGCCGGTGATGGCATTCCTTTAGGCGGTAAGGGTTTCAGGGCCGCAACCGGCACCAGAAGGGCATTCCGGGCTCTCTCCAGTACGAAAAAAACCTGGGCGGTCATCTGGATCTTCAAATCGTGATTGGGATTGGCTACGTCGAACAGGGTGTTGTAGAAGACGGCGTTATTAATAACTTCCGGGGTGGGCAGAATCTGCTTTAGGGTCCCGGTCCATTTCTCGCCGGGTTCCCCCAAAGTGGTGAAGTAGGCTTCCTGGCCCACGCGCAGCCGGGGCACGTCCGCCTCCGAAACCTGGGCCCAGACCGTCATGGTGCCCAGATTGGCCAGGCGCAAAATAATGGGAGTTTGCTGGGTAGCGGTGAGAGTCTGTCCCTCCTTGGCCAGAATGGCCACCACCGTTCCGTTAATGGGGGCCAGGATGCGGGTATAGCCGAGATTAGCCTTGGCGGTCTCCAAGGCCGCCTCCGCCTGTTTGATCTGGGCTTTGATGGCCTGGATCTCCGCCCGCGCGGAGCGGTAAGCAGCCTGGCTTGCCTGGGCGTCGGCCTCAGAGACCGCATCTTCATGCAAAAGAGCCTTGCTCCGGGAATGTTGTTGCGAGGCGAGTATTAGCTGTGCTTCTTTCATTCTTAATTGGGCTTTAAGATTTTCCAGGGTGGCGGTAGCCTCCATCACTTGGGCGGAGTAAATAGTTGGATCGATCTCTGCCAGGAAATCCCCTTTCTTGACCTTGTCTCCGACAGCTACCTTCAACACCTTTAACTGGCCTGATATCTGAGTGCCCACATCCACATATTGAGACGGCTGCAACACTCCCACGGCGGTGATGGTGTTTTCAATATTCCCCCTGATCACGGCAGCGGTGAGATATTTCTCTTGCGAGGAAGGGCTGAAGAACCAATATAAGAAAATTGTCGCGAACAGAAGGATTAGGAATGCAGCGACCCACCAGAGAAACTGTCTCTTTATGAAATGATATGATGGCACCGGTAACTCCAAGACGATATTACGTTTTTTTATGTAATTTAACTACTTTGACAAATTCAATCCAACACGTAGAGACGACAACTACAG
This sequence comes from uncultured Desulfobacterales bacterium, assembly GCA_964561645.1. GTDB lineage: Bacteria > Desulfobacterota > Desulfobaccia > Desulfobaccales > 0-14-0-80-60-11 > JBGSLA01. The sequence goes on along the minus strand of CAZLRL010000106.1, from coordinate 4,530 downwards.
CAATGATATATATCCATAATGTAACGTTGAGAGCAGAAGTCTTTAAATACTCATGCAACAGCGGTACTGAAGTGATTGCAATGGTCATTAAAATCATTCCAATAAGCCAAAAAGCGCCAAAGCGGTTCGAAAAAATGCCTTGCTTAAAAAGTAGCACCTTTTCTTGTTTAAGATTAAGTGCCAGGGCAATATGCCCCAAAAGCCAGGTAACAAACGCGGTGGTCTGCGCCAGTCTGAGATTGCCGGTTTGAAAATAAAGATATACATAGAGAGCGCTGATGCCGATGGACAGGGCCAGGCCATTGCGCACAATCTTGAAGACCAACTCTTTCCCAAGAAATTCTTTGAGTTTTTTTACCGGCCGCTGCATCACATCCGGTTCGGCAGCCTCGGTGACGAAAATCGTGGAAGATGCCAGGTCCATAAGAAGCTCGGTGAGAATGATATGGATCGGCGCAAACGGAAATGGAATACCAAGAGCCAGGGGCACGAGAAAGATAGAAAGAAGAATGCCCTTTGCGGTGAGATAATAGGTGAGCCCCTTGCGAAAATTATCGAGAGCTGAGCGTGAGATGCCGATGGCCTCATCCAGATGACTATAATTGTCATCGGTGAGAATGAGGTCCGCGGTTTCTTTCGCCAGGTCTGTACCGATTTCACCCATGGCGATTCCCACGTCCGCGGCCTTGAGCGCCGGCGCGTCATTGATGCCATCGCCGATAACCCCCACCACTTCCCCCTCCTGTTTGAGCATCTCCACGAGGCGAAGTTTTTCCGAGGGGGCAATACGGGCAAAGGTCCTGGTCTTTGTCAGGGCAGCCTTAAGCTCTCCATCACCCATCTTCTCAATTTCACTGCCGGTAAGAACCTTGGAGTTTATGCCGATGTCCTTGGCTATCGTCCCGGCTGTGGCCGGATGATCGCCAGTCACCATGAAAGTTTTTACAAACGCAGCTTTGAGCCTGTTAACGGTATCGCTCACGCCGCTTCGGATGGGATCTGAGAGCACGGCCAGCGCAGTAAGATCGGTGTCCACCAGGTCTTTCAAGTTTTCGGTGCGGCCGTAAGCGACCACGCGTTTTCCCTGTGCGACTTCCTGCTGAAAGGCCTGCTGCACCTTCTCATGTTGATGCACATGAGGATCGTTGCCAATCAGCAGTTCGGCCTTGCCGGCTACATACCCCAGGCGCTTGCCGTCAATTTCATAGCCGATGATTCTCCATGGTCTGTCTTCGGTAAATCCACCAAAAGAAACGGGTTTTGGCGCTTTAAAAGAGTTGGCCACCGCGGCGTGAACCGCGAGATCGGTAGGGTCATTGCTGTATTGAGGAAGTGCCAGAAAAATGTCCCGTTTCAGCTCCAAATCAAGATTCTGGGGAACATATTCCTTGCCGGTGGGGAGTATGAATTTTTCCACCCGCATCCGGTTTTCGGTGATGGTGCCGGTTTTGTCGGTAACTATGGCGCTGGTCTGAGCCAGCACCTCTGCACCTCGCAGTCGTTTCACCACCAGATGAATTTTCGCCAGCTGAAACGAGGCCAGGGCAAGCGCCATGGTGATGATGATCGGGGGCTGGCCGGGGATCATGAGAAAAGTAAGGGCCAGCCAGGTGACGATCATTTCCTGCCAACTTAATCCACGCAAAAATCCCACGGCCGGGATAAGAATGCTGGCCGCAACGGCGAAAAACGCCAGTATCTTGGCAAGGCGAGTCATCGTCTGTTGCAGAACGGTTTTTTCCTTGGAGGCGGCAGCGACCTCGCTGGCGATTTTACCGAATTCGCTTTCCCGCCCCACCGCGCAGACAACCGCCTTTCCCTCGCCGCTCATTACTGCAGTCCCCGAGAATACCGAATTAACCCGCTCGGCAAGCGGCGCCTCTTCTGCAACCACTGCGTCCGCAGCTTTTTCTATGGGAAGGGATTCTCCGGTGAGTGACGCTTCGTTGACCAGCAGGCCATGGGATTCTATAAGCCGGGCATCGGCAGGAATACGGACCCCTTCGGTTAGCACCAGCACATCCCCGACCACTACTTCACCGGTTGGTATCTCCCGTGGGCTGCCTTCCCTGATTACTCTTGTTGTTGGTGAAGTGAGCTGGCGAAGCCTCGTCATCGTCCGGTCGGTTCGATATTTATTGACAAACTCCACTGCAATATAGGCAATTACGACAAAAATCATCACAATTGCTTCTTGGATTTTGCCAAAAATAAATGACAGCCCGGCAATACTGAGCAATACCACCATCATTGGCTCGCGCACTCCATCAAGTATGAGAGTAAGCGCGCTCGACGGTTTCACTTCATCAATAGTATTAGCGCCGAACTTTTCACGAGATAGGTTTACGCCTTCAGGCGAGAGGCCATTTGTAGTATTAGCGCCGTATTTTTCCAGGACGAATGATAATGACTGCGCCCACCATGCTTCTCTATCAGTCTGCAAAACTTTATCTTTCATATTGACCGTAAGTTATTAGTTAGATCACCCACAGAAACTTGCAGCCGGGTCTCCCTGCAAAAGCCGGAGCTCGCATGGTGTTATAAGGCTCCGAAAAAAATAAGTGATGCACTCAAAGCAGCCAAAAGTATTCGGTAATATCCAAATATTTCCATCCCCTTGTGTTGGAGGTAAGAAACCATCCATTTGATTGAGATAGCCGCGGCGAAAAAAGCGCAGGCAAGACCGATGACAGGATTTACCCAGCCGTAGGTAGCGAAGATCTGCGGCCCATCCTTCAGGAGTTCATAAGCGGTCGCCGCGGTCAGCGTAACCAGCCCCAGCAAAAAGCTGAATTCCACTGCGGCGGCGAGTCCAACCCCGGCAAGCACCCCACCGGCTATGGTGACCAAGCTGCGGCTTATCCCCGGCCACAAGGCAAAGCATTGAGCCACGCCGATAATCAAGCTCTGCCGCCAAGAAAGGTCCTCCAACTTCAGCCCTGAAGAAGACGGATTATTTTGCAAATGCCGGGACAGTCCCAAGATGGCCAGTCCCCCCGTAAACCAGGCCACGGCGATGGGCACCAAGTGAAACAAGGAGGACTTGATTTGCGAACCTGCCAGCAAACCGGCCAGGGCTGCCGGAGCAAACGCCAGGGCGAGATTGATCGACAACCTCAGCCCGGAAGCGTCCCGCCCCATCAGTCCTGACGTTATCTGCCGGAACCGCCTGCGATAAAGTCCCAGAACCGCCAGGATCGCTCCACCCTGGATGCAAATAGCATATGAATCGGCAACTCCCTTTTCATCTTTCTCCCTGCCTAGCCCCATAAGTCTCTGAGCCAAACAAAGATGACCGGTGGAACTGATGGGCAGATACTCCGTAGCCCCTTCGACAAGTCCCAGGATAACGGCGTCTCTTACACCCATCTCCGAAGAACTGTTTTTTTGGATAAATGATGGTTTCACATGGTCAGTCTTCGGAGATTTCACTGTCTCCTCCTGACTGTAACAGTGCCACGCTGATGCCTGGAGAACGCAACATACAGCGATTATTTTTAAATAGGGGGAAAGCGTCATTCTGGTTCTGATAGCCATTAGTCCCGTCTGGCAGACAACACTTAATTATGACTATAGAAGCCCTACAGGCATGCAAAGCGACATCGGGAAGCCCAGTTCTATGTTCTTTTGATCATTTATCGCCCCCCTCGTCATCTTCTCCCAAGACGACTTCCCGGTACAGTTCTTCGACTTGGCCGCGCAGGAATGCTAATACTTTCTGACCCTTGTCTGTCAGCGAATATTCTTTGCGCCATCGCGACCCGGGGTCAGGGGCACTCACGCAGACAAGCCAGCCGAATTTTTCCATTCGGGCCAGCATGGGGTATAGTGTGCCCGGACTCACCTCATATCCATGACGCCTTAACTCCTGGAGTATCCATTGGCCAACCACCGGTTCTTTACCGGCATGGTACAGAATATGGACTTTCCAGAATGCCAAGAGGATTTCACGCTGTAGGGTGGCTTGGTCGGTTTTCAAGAATTCCTCCCATATTATGATAACCGTAATCGATAACCGATATTTTGTCAAGATTGGCTGGGTTCATTAGATAGCCGCCTTTATCACGGGCTCTTCCCCTTGGGCTCTCTCACCAGCTGCAGGTAGTCCAGGACCACCAAACCCACCCCATGTTTATTTTGGAGGCGCCGGGCGTGGGCCCGGATTTCCATGGGCGTCAAGGCCGGCTGGTCGATGATGTAGAGGGGAACGTTAATCATGAGCCCGCCTATCTCAAACAGGGTTCCCCATTCTTCCGTATCCAACCGGGAAGTGCGCAGCCGCCAGGCATTGATCTGACCCATCAGGCGCTGGATCAGCTTGCTAATGAATAAGTTCCCTATACCTTTGAGTTCCGGAGGCGTGCCTCTCTATATCTGTCTTATAGTCTGATAATATTTATAAATTACTTCTATATGAACACTTTATAGGTTGACAATTATGACAAGGAGCGCTACATTTATGTCAAAATCTCTGCTTGAGAGGACGACATGGGAGCTGGCAAAAACCGTGGCGCGGAAATTGGGGGGAAA
>CAZLRL010000105.1:0-8245 GCA_964561645.1 uncultured Desulfobacterales bacterium | reverse complement strand
TATGAAGATGATGGTGGACCGGGGTCTGCACGAGAAGGTGGCCATTTTGGCCGGCATCACCCCCATGAAAAACGTGGGCATGGCCAGGTACATGCAAAAGCGGGTGCCGGGCATCGATGTGCCCGAGGAGGTTGTCGAGCGCCTCAAGGGCGTGCCCAAGGAAAAGCAGCCCGAGGAAGGCATCAACATCGCGGTGGACCAGATCGAGGAACTCAAGGAAATGGAGGGCATCCGGGGCTTCCACATCATGGCCATCGAATGGGAAGAGAAGGTCCCGGAAATTGTCGAACGGACCGGCTTGTATCCCCGACCGAAGATGAACGGCGGCTAATCCTTAATTGACAAGAGACCCCAAATGACGGTATGAATTAGACATACTCTTGTCATAGTAAACTCTGAAGCTGAATTCGGAAGGAGATGAGGAGAGAACCCATGTCCAAAAAGTATGTGTTGGTCGTCGACGATGATCCGGACCTGGTTGAAACCGTAACCATGCTTCTGGAAAGCAAGGGTTTTGAGGTGGGCAAAGCCTATGATGCCTTTGAGGCCGAGGCCGCCATCAAAAAACGCCAGCCCGATGTCCTGATCCTCGACGTGATGATGCCCCGGAAAAGCGGTTACGAGTTGTGCAAGGAGCTGAAAGAGAACAAGTGGACCAAGGATATCCCCGTAGTCCTGCTCACCGCGGTCGGGGAGGCCGTGCCTTCCACTACCTACACCCATTACGAAGGCATGAGCGTGGAAGCTGAAGATTACATTGCCAAGCCGGTGGACGCCAACACCCTGGTCGAGGCAGTGCAAAAACTCCTTTAAAATACCAAAGGGGAATGACTCTGAGGACCATTGGGACAAAACGTCAGCAAGATCAAAGTCGGGGGCCTGAAAATTCTGGAGGAGGGCGCCGGAGTGGTGTCCTCCTCTGCCAAGGGAGCTCAGCGCTTGAGAACCGGCATTTGTTCTCCCCTGACCCGGAACAGGATCAATCTCACGTTTCTGGCCCACGTGGCCGGCGCTTTCGGTGCGGAGGCTTATTCGGTTTTCTGCACCGAGCTGGCGGCCGGCATGACCAGCTTCACCCTGGTTAAATCCGACTCCGCCGCCTCGAGCCGCGTCAGCCTCCATGCGCCGGTCTGCATCATTTCTCTTTATCCCCATGACAAGCGCGCCGACATCAAAGGCGCCTTTCTGCGCGCCCTGGCCCAAGCCCGGGTCATGGTGCTTAGTTTAGCCAGTTCACCTTCCGCCATTTCCGCCGTGATCTCGGCCCACGCCAAGGAACGGGCCGTGGCCAGGTTGTTCAACTTTTTCGAGTTTCCCAGCTATGCCACCCCGGAGGAATTTTATGCCATTCAACCTCCTCCGGAGGCCCTGGTGCGGGAAGTGGTGGCCGCATACCAGGAAAAGGTCATTAAAATTTACCATTTGATCGAACAGACCGACCTGGATCTCTGGAGTTTCAGCATCCCCTCTTCCACCCTGCTGGAAAATTTAGGCGCGGCCCTCATGGCTCTGGGACGTCAGGGGCTGAAAATCCCTTTTCTGGTGGCGCTGCCCGGACCGGAGGACCGCTTCATCTGCACTTTCAGCACCGCCAACCACCAGAACGAGGAGGTGGTCCGCCTGGTGGAGGAGCATATCCCCGTCATTCCCCCGGAGCGCCAGACCCCCGCAGCGGCCCTGTTTTTTCACGGCCCCCACTTCGGCGACCGCTACGGCATCGCCGACACCTTGATGCAGGCCCTGGAACAGGTCCACGTCGCACCGCTGGCCTTGAGTTGCACGGTCTCCTCCATTTCCGTCATGCTGAAAGAGGAAAACCTGGCTGCGGCCATGGAAGTGCTTTCCAGGACCTTTGCGGATCAGTCCAGGGAGGGGCTGATCGGCTGAACGAGGGTGGGCACCGCCCACCAAAACCTGGCTGGTTAAGGGGATCATGTCCCTAAGCGGCGGCCATGGGCCGCCCTGGAAAAGACAATGTTTTTGTTTAACTTTGAAATTGAGGCCTCTACGAAAATCATGTAAAACAGCCGCCCCCGGCTGTATTTTGCAGGCGAGGGCGCCTGCTCTACAAATATTGATTTTTTGAAAGATTTTTAAATGGATGAATGGATTTTCGCAGAGGTCTCAAGTTTGGACTTTTCGGAACAGTCGCTCATGAGCCAGGACTCTCTGAAAAAAAGAGAAAACTTTCGGTGGGGCGGGCCTCCGTGCCCGCCGAAACAGCGGGCGGCCAGCAACGGGCGCTCCACCAGAATATAAGCTGCTGGAGTAACTTTTTTATAAGCAATTCATAGTGTGCCAAGGCTCCAGCGCAGCTTGGGAAACGATTACAACGAATAACAAAGATTTCAAAACTCGGAACGTAAAACTCGGAACTCGAAACTCAAAATTTATCCTTGAGACCTTGAACTTTGAACCTCGAACCTTGAACGTTTAATGCCATGACCCGAGAGCGAGACAACATTTCGGAAGAGTTGCACCCAACCGGTCCTCCGGCCGAGAAGTGCACCTTTTTTCTGGTCGATTTTCCGGACTCGGTGCTGATTACCGACAGCCGAAAAAAGGTGGTTTTTCTTAACCGGGCCGCCGAGACCCTGTTCGGGAGCACTTTGCGCCGTGGTGACGCCTGTCCCATTTGTTCCCTGGTGCCCGGAGCGGCCGAACGGGAGGATCAGGATACCGTCCAGTGTTGTCTGCAAGACGGCCATACCTTGGAGCGGGAGCCTATTATGCTCCGGGACGGCCAGGCCAATCTGCGCTCTCTCACCGTGACCGCGACTTCCTTCGAGACCGACGGCGGCCAGCCCGGAGGTTGTTTTATTACGTTACAGGACCTTGAAGCCGATGTGCAGGCTCACCCCACCCTGCAGGTCCAGATGGCCACCCTCAACAGCATCCTGGAAAACTTCCCCATGCCCTTTTTCATGGTGACCCCTGATCTGACTATCACTTATATGAATGAGCGCATGGAAGAGCTGACGGGCTATACCCGGGAAGAAGCTGTCGGCAAGCTGAGCTGTAAAACCATCATCAACACCGTTCAATGCAATACCAGGGATTGCGTCCTCCGGCAGGTGATTGAACACCGCCGGCCTATGTCCGGCTTGCGCCGGGTGGCCCGGGACCGCCAGGGCCGGGAGATTCCCGTGGTGGTGAATGCTTCCATCATCACCGATTCCCAGGGGCAGGTCATCGGTGGGTTTGAGACTTTGCGGGATATCACTCCCGTTGTGGAAGCGGAACGCAAGATCGACCTGATCACCGAGCTCACCCAGGAAGGCATCCTGATGGCCGACCAGAGTCAGCGCATTGTGTTCGTCAACTCCAAGATGGCCGAAATCCTCGACCGTCCCAAGCAAGAATTGATCGGCCAGGATCTGGGCGAGGCGCTTACTCCCCAGCACCGCCGCATGGCCCAGGATCTCTGCCGCAAGTTGGAGGAAGGCCGGCCCCAGGAGATGCAGTTCTGCAGCACCCTGGAACCCCGGCCGGAGTGGCCCGGGGAACAGCGGGCCTTTGAGACCTGCATGGCCGTGTCCCGCATCGGCCGCAGTATCCTCACCTGCATCTATCTGCGGGATCTCACCGAACGGGTCCGAACCGAACGGGAGCTCTATAAGACCAATATTTTTCTGCAAAATGTCATTCGCTGCTCGGTGGACGGCATCGTGGTGGTGGATGTCAAAGGCAATGTCCTGATCTTCAACGAAGGGGCCGAGCGCATCTTAGGCTATACCACCGCAGAGGTGGTGGGACAACCGGAGATGCTGTTCCGGTTTTATCCGCCGGAAACGGCCAAAGAAATGATGCGCCGCATACGCAGCAATAAATACGGGCCCCGGGACAAGCTCAATTCCACCGAGATCACTTTTTACGACAAGGCCGGCAACGAGGTGCCGGTGAGTTTTTCCGCGTCCATTGTCCGGGAAGGGGGACGGGAAATCGCCAGCGTGGGCATTTTTTCCGACTTGCGGGAGCACGTCCGCATGCGCCGGGAACTGGAGGAAACCCAGGCCCAGCTCATGCAGTCCGAGAAGATCGCCTCCCTGGGGCGCCTGTCCGCCGGCGTGGCCCACGAGATCAACAATCCCCTGGCAGGCATCCTGATCTATGCGGAACTGCTGGAACGGCAACTGCAAAATGCCTCCTTTGACCGGGAGTACCTGACCGAGATCATTACCCAAACCCTCCGCTGCCAGCAGATCGTCACCCGCCTCCTGGAATTCAGCCGCCAGTCCCTGGGGCAGAAGACTCACTTTGACGTCAATGAGATTATTCTCCGCTGCATCGATCTCATCAGCCATCAGGCCATTTTTCACAATATCGACATCAAAACCGAGCTGGACCCGAAACTTCCCGAGATTTTAGGCGATCCGGGGCAGCTCCAGCAGGTCTTTACCAATCTTTTGCTCAACGCCGCCGACGCCATGCAGGGCCACGGCACGATAACCGTGACCAGCCGCCCGGAGACTTTCCAGGAGGGCATCATCCTGACCTTTACTGATACCGGCGCCGGCATTCCACCTGATATTCAAGACAAGATCTTCGAACCCTTTTTTACCACCAAAGCCCCGGGCAAGGGCACCGGCTTGGGTCTGTCCATCGTTTACAGCGTCATTCAGCGCCATGGCGGCACCATAGATCTGGGCAGCGCCCCCGGCGGCGGGACCACCTTTACCATCCGGCTCCCCCTGGAGACCCGCCCGGAAGTGGCTGAGTTTGAATTTTTGTGAGGCAGGTTAAAGTGCCTGTAGGCCGGAAGCTGTAAGTTGTAGGGCGCCTCTTACGCGCCAAGGCTGTAAGCTTTAAGCCTTAAGTTTTAAGCTTTAAGCTTTAAGCTCTGAGTTCTGAGTTCTGATACCAAGTTGCCGTCAGACAAGTAATTTTATTGTAGGGGCACGGCTTGCCGTGCCCAAGGCGCAGCATGAACACCAACTTATATGAGCTTTTAGCCTTAGCTTTGTATTACCGCGCCTGAGCCTGCGGCTCTTTCAAAATCATAAAAACCCTGGTGGCATAGGCGTCTCGCCTGTGCATGGTGGGGAGCGGAGCTATCCTTCAACTTGAGGGAAACAAGCCGCCGGAACCATGTATGGTGCCCCCAATACACCTTCTAATCTTTAGCCTGGAGCTTTGAACCTTGAACCTTGAACCTTGAACTTTGAACCATGCCGATCTGAAAATTTCCGGACGTGGGCCGGCCAGGCCCCTGGCGTAAGGTGAACGATGTCCGATCAACATACTGTTCTGGTAGTGGATGACGAAAAGGTGATCCGGGACGGCTGCACCCTGATCCTGCAGCCCGAAGGCTACCGCGTGAAGACCGCGGCCAGCGGCAAGGAGGCCATCGAACTCCTGGAAACGGAGCCCGTGAATGTGGTGCTGTGTGACCTGAAAATGCCGGTCATGGGCGCGCTGGAAGTGCTGGAGGAGGCCCGGGATCGCTTTCCCGATATACCCATCATCATCATCACCGGCCACGGCACCGTGGACGACGCGGTGGCCTGCATGAAAAAAGGGGCCTATGATTTTGTTACCAAGCCCTTCCGCATCGACCACCTGACCCTGTGTGTCAAACGGGCCCTGGAAAAGCAGCTTCTGGAGCGCCGGGCCCGCCAGCTCCAGGAAGAACGGGCCAAAAACCTCTACAACCTGGCCCTGGAGCAGAGCCGCATGCACACCATCGTCAACTGCATGGCCGACGGGGTCCTGGTGACCAACAAGGACCTGGAGGTGGTCCTTTGCAACCACACCTTCTCCCAGCTTTGCGGGCTCGACGCCCCGGCCCCGCTGCCCGGGCCGCTGTCCGCCTATTTCGATGACCACTCCCTGCTCGAAGCCATCCAGGCCTTGCTGTCCGGGGCCGAGACCGAGCCGGGCTTGTGTCTCACCCGGGAGATCACCCGGGGCCGCTCTCACCTCCGGGTCATAACCGCCCCCTTTTTCGGGCCCGACCAGGAAGTCCTGGGCACGGTGACGGTGCTCCACGACGTCACCAGCTTCAAGGAGCTGGACCAGTTAAAAAATGACTTCGTCAACCTGGTGTCCCACGAATTGCGTTCCCCCTTGTCTTCCATTATCATGCAGCTCAAGGTCATCCTGGACGGCCTGGCCGGGGACCTGACCGGCAAACAGCGGGAAATGCTCAACCGCTCCCACGACAAGATGCAGGGGCTCCTGGACCTCATTACCGATCTGTTGGACCTGGCCAAAATGGAGTCCGGGCACCGCCATTTGGAGCAAACCCCCCTCCATCTGGGAGAAGTGTTGACCGAAGTGGCGGATTTTTTGCGTCCCAAGGCCGAGAAACAGGCAATTAATCTCGAACTGGCGCTGCCCCGGGAGCTGCCCCAGATCCTGGCCGACCGCCGGGGCCTGGAGGAAGTTTTTACCAACCTCCTCTCCAACGCCATCAAGTATTCCCCGGATGGCGGCCGCGTGCTGATTTCCGCAGTCTCCCACGTGGATTATGTGGAGGCCACGGTGAGCGACGAAGGCATCGGCATCGAAGAGGATGAAGTTCCAAAAATTTTTGATAAATTTTATCGGGTGAAGCATGCCCAGACCCGGCAGGTCATCGGGACCGGGTTGGGGTTGGCCATCGTCAAAAACATCATCGAAGCCCATCGGGGCTCCATCGACGTGGAGAGTCAGCTAGGACGCGGCACCACCTTCAAGGTCTTGCTTCCCGCCGCGGCCGAGGTGAGGAGTTTTTCGGATGCCCGATCCTGAAGCCCCCCAGGCCATCCTGGTGGTGGACGACGAACCGGGAGTGCGCAAAGGTATCGCCCAGGTTTTAAGCAACCAGGGACACGCGGTGCATACCGCCGCAGACGGTGAGAAAGCCTTGGCCCTGGTGGACAAGATCTCGCCGGCCCTGGTCCTGCTGGACGTGCGTCTGCCCGGCCGGGACGGGATGGAGCTCCTCAAAATCATCCGCCGGGATCATCCGGAAACCGGGGTGATCATGATCACCGCCTACCCCAATATCGAGAGCGCGGTGGAATGCATGAAAACCGGCGCCCTGGATTACGTGGTCAAGCCCTTCCGCATTGATGATCTGGAAACCGCGGTCAACAAGGCGCTGAATGCCCTTCAGAAAGGACTGGTCCTCCACCCCCTCAAGTCGGAAAAACTCCTGGAACAGGGCATGGACACCATCATCGGGGCCAGTCCGGCCATGAAAAAGGTCTTTGCCAAGATCCGGCGCGCCGCGCCCAGCGACAGCACCGTCTTGATCACCGGCGAATCCGGCACCGGCAAGGAGCTGGTGGCCCGGGCCATCCACAACTTCAGTCCCCGGGCGGACCTGGAATTTGTGGCCGTGGATTGCTCCGCCCTGGTGGAGAGCCTCCTGGAAAGCGAGCTCTTCGGGCATGTCAAAGGGTCTTTCACCGGAGCCCTGCAAACCAAACACGGCCTCTTTGAACTGGCCAATCACGGCACCTTTTTCTTTGACGAAATCAGCAACTTGAGCCTCAACATCCAGGCCAAGCTCCTCCGGGTGATCCAGGAACGGGAGTACATGCAGGTGGGCAGCCAGAAGCGCATCAGGCTGGACATCCGCATCATCGCTTCTTCCAACCAGGACCTCCGGGAAGCCATCCAAGCGGGCACCTTTCGGGAGGACCTCTACTACCGCCTCAGCGTGGTCCCCATTCACTTGCCCCCTCTTAGGGAGCGCCACGGCGACATTTCGCTTTTGGCCGAACATTTTCTCCACAAACACGCCCAAAAAAGCCATCGGGAGGTCAAGGGCTTCGCGCCCCGGGCCCTGAAAATGCTCTCCGACTACTCCTGGCCGGGCAACGTCCGGGAACTGGAGCACACCATCGAACGCATCCTCATCCTGGAAGACGGCGACGTCATCCAGCCCGAGCACCTGCCCAGCTTCATTTCCCAGCGCCAAGGCGAGTTTCAGATTTTTTCCGACGGCGAGGTCACCCTGGAGGAAGTGGAAAGGCGCTACATCCAGTTCATCCTGCGGCGCACCAAAGGCCGGCGCCAGAACGCCGCCAGAATCCTCGGCATCAACCGCAAGACCCTGGCCCATAAGATCGAGAAATACAACCTGCGGGTCGACTGGAAATCATAAGACGCGATTTTAGTCTGGGCAGCGTGTCATATTCCGGGCAGCTGATTACCCTGTGCAAGGCCGAACTTTACGGGATTTTGTCATTATTTTTCAAAATACGATTATTTCTTTAACTCTAAAACCACGCCAATGATTTCGAGTCCTTAAGTG
>CAZLRL010000104.1:0-8262 GCA_964561645.1 uncultured Desulfobacterales bacterium | reverse complement strand
CTAGATCCTTCGCTTCGCTCAGGATGACAAAAATGACTTTTGCAAGAGCCTCTATAGTTGGCGAATAAATTAACGTAGTAGAATCAGCCCCCTCCCCCAAAATCCTCACATCTCCACCCGCAAGGATCTTTTAACCCTAATGGCGGCTTGTCCGCCCACGGGGCAGACGTGTTCGCAGTGGCCGCAGCCGATGCAGCGGTCGGGCTGCACCACCGGCAGTTTGACCAGCGCCTTTTGCCCCTGCAAATCCAGAACCTCCGCATCATTGAAGGTGATGGCCTTGGGGGCCACCGGGCAATGCTCCTCGCACACCAGGCAGTCGGTGCCTTCGCTATAGGGAATGCAGCGGCTGCGGTTTATGGTGGCGGTACCCAGGGGGGTATTTTGTTTGACCTCCGGGTCGAGTCGGGGGATGGCCCCGGTAGGGCAGACCTGGCCGCAGAGGGTGCAGGAGTGGGCGCAGTAGCCCATCCGGGGCACCAGCCTGGGGGTGTAGAGTCCTTCCAGGCCCGCTTCCCAGAGCACGGGCTGCAGGCCGTTGGTGAGGCAAACCTTCATGCATTCGCCGCAGCGGACGCAGCGGGCCAAAAATTCCCCTTCGTCCTGGGCTCCGGGGGGCCGGAGCATAAATTCCTCGGGCCGCCGGGCCAGGGACCCCAGCCGCACCAGGGGGACCACGGCGACACCAGCGGCTACCGAAGTGATCATCTGGCGCCGCCCCAGGTCCAGGCGCGCCCGGGGGCTTTTCAGTCCGAAAACGAAGGAAGCCCGCGCTTTCTCACATTCGGCCTGGCACCGCAAACAAAGCTGGCATTCCGATGACAGGTGTTGCGGCAGGGGGATTTTGGGGGCTGGGTCAGAAACAGCCGCTTCCCGTTCCGCTTCGAAAGCCCCCATTTTGCAGAGGTCGGCGCAGTCCCGGCAATCCTGGCAGAGCACCGGCGGCCGGCGCCTAAGCAGAGAAAAACGGGCGATCAGGGCGTACAGCGCGCCCAGGGGACAAAGAGCCCGGCACCAGAAGCGCCGGTCCCAGCGCTCCGCGGCCACCACCAGGCCAAACAGGATCAGGGTCAGAAAGGGCAGCAGATAGACCAGGGGCTTGAAGGGCAGCAGCGTGGCCTTGAAAGCCTGGTAAATCGGTTCGCTCACATAGGTGATGGGCTCGCCCAGCCGATACAGGGTAAGGCTGGCCTGCTCCACGCCATAGCCGAAGGCCGGATAAAACACCAGAGCCAGGGTGCGGTAGAGCAGGGACAGGGGGTCGAAGAGCCCCACCAGGTTGAGGGAAAACAGGGCTCCGGCCAGGAGGAAAACCAGTAGATAATATTTAAAACGGCGCCAGCGCGCGGCGGTCCCGGAATCGGGCCGCGCAGTGAACAACAGGCGCCGGCAGCCGTCCAGGGTGGTGCCCAGGGGGCAGATCCAGCCGCAGAAAAACCGTCCCAACACCAGGGTCAGGCCCACAAAAACCAGGGACCACAACAGGCCCCAGACCAGGGGGCTCAGGGTGAGGAGATTAGCGGCCAGGATCAGGGGGTCAAAGCGGAAGAACAGGTCCACGGGCCAGGCCAGTTCATCCTGGCCGCGGTATTCGGCCTGGAGAAACAGGAACAGGAACAGGAGAAAAAAGGCGATCTGGCTGCCGCGGCGCAGATAGAGCCAATGGCGATTGGTAGTTTGTGAATTTTTTAATGTCATTCTGAATCAAAAGGGCAAGTCCCGATTTTACAGGAGATTAAATGTAGCCGCAGGCTTCAGCCTGTGCCACCAAAACCTTGTTTTTTTACACTGGAGGCGAAAGGCGGGATGCGCTTCGCTTTCCCGCCCTACGAGCTACGAGCCCTCTCCTAACAAAAATTCCTCAGCAGTATGGAGAGTCACCCCGACCACGCGCAGGTGAGGACACCTGTACCACCAGGTCTTTTCTGGGTTTTTGGAGAATCGCGAGACTCATGAGCGACTGTTCTTAGCAACAAAATTGGTGGTGCGTAAGACGCACCCTACAGTAACTTTATCCGGGAGAACAGGGATCTTGCCTGTTCCTGCACAGCTGGAGGCCTGTGCTCCCGCTTTACACCATCTTGACCCGGCTGAGGTCCATGGTCCCCAGCCCCAGGGCCTGGGCCCGCTCGATATAGCCGACATCACCGGGCTCGAGGCCGAAAAGCGCCGTGCCCCGGGCGTCCAGGGCCACCGGATCGGGGCCGGCGAAGACCAGGTTTTTCACCGCCACATCATTGACGTCGCCGCCCGAGGGACCGTTGCGGAGCAGAATGCGGGTGCAATCCAGGACATGCAGATCGGGGCGCAGGACCAGGTTCATGTCGGCGATATTCTGATGCAAGCCCACGTGGATGCGCCCCCGCCAGCCGCCGATGGCCCCCATCATGTTCTTCAGGCACAGGGTCAGGCGGGCTTCGCTGTGGTGTTTGGCCACCGGGATATTGATGAGGCGGTCGGCCTTTAGGCAATCCTGATAATAGGGCCACTCCTTCAGGGCCTTGGCCTTCTCGGCCTTGATTTTGACGAAACGCCGCTGGTCCACGAACTCCACCACCGCCCGGGGGTCTTGGAGGCCCAGGACCGCGTCCTGAATGCCGCTGGCTTTGTAGGCCTTGCGGGCGTCGTGACAGGTATGGTCCAGCACCTTGACTTGCTTGGCCCCGGCCTCGAGGCACAGCTCCACCACCTGGCGCACCACGTCGGGATGGGCATTGGCCGCCAATTCCGGGGCCCGGGTCCAGGCCATATTCGGTTTGACCACCACGGTTTCTCCGGGCTGGACGAATTTTTTCATGCCCCCCAGTTTCTGAATGGCCTCGCCGGTGATCACATCCCACCTGGTCCCCTCGGCCTGGGCGATGACGGCCTGGGGCTGGTCCGCGGGCGCCATGGCCCAGAGATCCTCGGGCATGACCAGCCAGCGGCCGGCTCCGGCCAGCACCCCCAGGGCCGCGGCCCGTTTCAAAAATTCCCGCCGGTCCATAGGTCCTCCGCTTATCTGTGCCTGATAAAGAAAACCCGAAAAAGTAAGAAAACCGTCATTTTGAGGACGCGCCGGGCGCCGAAAAAATTAGAGGCTGCCGCGGGCCTCAGGATGACTTATTACTGGGAGCATAAAAGAGATTAACTTTCACCCCCCCTCAAGGAAGAGGGAATAAAAAGATGATCAAGGAGGTTCTTTAAAAAGTCGTGTTTTTCACCCTGAGCGAAGCGAAGGGTCTAGATTCTTCGGTCGCTTCGCTCCCTCAGAATGACAGGAATCTGGGGGCATTTGCAAGAGGGCTCCAAGGTTAATCCATTTTTCGCCCTAAATAAATTTTTACCGCGCTGTTATACAAAGCATCCAGAGGAGATTGTTTGTCCATAATTTTGACCAGAGGATAAAGAGTTTGCAAGTTTTTCTTGACAAAGTTCCCACAGTTCTCTATTGACGGTAAAGTCATTTTTTTGACCGGGAAGTCAATGAGTGAGCCCCGCACCACGAAAAAGGAACTAGTCACCGCGTTTCGCACCGGTGAAATCTTGGCCGCGGCCCGCAGTGTGATGGCACAGAAAGGCCTGGACAGTCTGACCATGGACGATATCGCCCAGGCCGCCGGGGTGGCCAAGGGGACCCTGTACCTCTATTTCCAGAGCAAGGACGAGCTCATCCAGGCTCTTTTGACCCAGGTGGGAGAAGCCATGGCCCGGGACCTGGAAGCCATAGTGGCCGCGGCCGACCCCCCTCCGGACAAGCTGCGGCGGGTGGTGGCGCTGTTGCTCCAATATGTGGAACAGGAGCGGGAGCTCTTTCCGGTTTATCTCCGGGAGCTGGTCAGGTCCAAATCGAGCCGGGCAGGCGTCTCCCCCTTCCTCCACAAGCACGAGGAACGCACCTTGGGTCTGATCACCGAGATGTTCACCGAGGGCATGGTCTCAAAGCAGTTTATCAACGTCAATCCCCGTTTACTGGCTTATTTACTCAAGGGTATGGGCAGAGCCGTGGGCTATTTCCAGATGACCGGCCAACAGCAGGACGCCATCCAGGGGGCCTTGCCGGTGATCCTGAAAATCATGTTCTCCGGGATTATGCTCCCGCCTGAAATCCCAGAGGAGGACGCCCTATGAATCGCCAGATGGTCGTAATTCTGGTGGGTATGTGGTTGTTCTGGCTGGGGTTGGCGCCCCAGGCCCCGGCGGAGGCGCCCCGGAGCCAGACGGAGGCAGCCCCTCGAACCCCAGCAGAGGCGGCGCCCCAGACCCGGGCGGAGGCCGCACCCCGGTCCTTGAATCTCAAAGAAGCCCTGCGCCTGGCCTGGAAGGCCAACCCCGACCTGCGGGTGAGCCGCCTGGAAGTACTCATTGCCGACCAGGAAATTGTCCGGGCCCGGTCCGCTTTTTTGCCCAAAGTGAGAAGCGAAGTCAACCAGACTATGTATGACCTGGGCACCATGATCCAGGTCGAGGGCGGTCCTGCTTCGGGCATTTCCTTTCCCACTACCGACAACAATTTTTGGACTTCCCGGGTGACCGTGGATCAGACGGTGTTCAACTTCTGGGGCAATTCTTCCCGGTACCAGGCGGCCATTCTGGGGAAAGTCGCCACCCGTCTCGATACCGCCCAGACCCGGGACAATATCTTTCTCATGGTCTGCCAGGGATATTTTCGGGTCCTGCGGGGCGAAAAACTGGTCCAGGTGGCCAGACAGGAAATAACGCAACTCTCGGATCAACTCTACGATGCCCGCAATCTTTATGAGTTCGGTCTTACCACTTATAACGACGTCCTCCAGGCCGAAGTGGCCCTGGCCGACGCCAAGCAGCGGCTGATCACCGCCAAAAACGACGTTGTTAACGCCAAATCGGCCCTGAACAAACTTATCGGCCTGCCCATTCCCACGCCCATAACTCTGGCCGAGGAAAGTGGACTGGCCGCGCCCCAGCTAAAACTGGCCGCCGCGGCCGACCTGGCCCTGGACAAGCGCCCTGACTTGAGAGCCGCCACCCAACGCCTCGAGCAGGGGGAAAAACAGGTCACCCAGGTGAAGTCCCAGCATTTCCCCCGCTTTTACGCCCAGGCCGGGCATTTCTGGCAACAAAACGACGCCTGGGTGCACGATTCCCAATGGTTTGCCATTTTGGGGTTTCAGTGGAATATGTTCACCGGTCTGGATACCCAGGCCCAGGTGCGGCAGGCCCAGGAAAAAGTGGAGCAGCTCAAGATAAAACGCCAGGACATCAGCGACCAGGTGCGCCTCGACGTCCAGGACGCGTATCTGGCCCTGCAGGAAACCGCGGAGCGCATCCAGGTCACCGAAAAGGCCGTGGCTCAGGGAAAGGAGAATTTGCGCCTGAACCGCGAGCGCTACCAGGAGCAGGTGGGGACCGCCACCGAGGTGGTGGACGCTTCCACCCTGCTGACCAGGACCCGGGTCAACTTCTTCAACGCCCGCTACGACCACCAGTTGGCCAAGGCCCAATTTCTGTGGGCCCTGGGGGCTATCAACAATCTTCTACCCGAGGGGGAAGGTAAAAATGCTCCGTAAGCCTCTGGTGCGTATCGGCCTGATTGTCCTGTTGTTGGTGTTTCTGGCCGCGGGCCTGGGGTACTGGTATTACCTGAGCATTTTTGTCTCTACCGACGACGCTTACGTGGACGGCTTTGTCAGCCTGGTCTCCCCCCAGGTGCCGGGCCGGGTCTCCCGGGTGCTGGTGGACAATAACGACTATGTGACCAAAGGACAGGTGCTGGTTTCCCTGGAACCCCAGGATTATCAGGTCGCGGTGGCCCAGGCGGAGGCTAACCTGAACCGATTGCGCCAGGATTTTTCCAGCAAGTATGCCAAGGTAGCCAAAGCCCGGGCCCAGGTGGCCGAGGCCGAAGCCAATTTGAGTCAGGCCATCACCGACCTGAACCGTTACCGCAACCTCTATAACCGGGGCACCGTGCCCAAGCAAACCCTGGACCAGACCAACACCCGCTACAAGGTGGCCCAAGCCTCAGTGGAACAAGCCGAACAAGAAGCGCAGGAAGCCTTGGCCGAAATCGGCGGCTCCACCAAGATTCCCCTGGAGCAACAACCGGCCATCCAGGAGGCCAAGGCCCGCGTCCAGCAGACCCGTCTCAACCTGGGTTACACCGAGGTCGTGGCCCACATCACCGGTTTTGTCACCCGCAGACAGGTGGAAGTGGGCAACTGGGTGCAGCCCGGTCAGCCCCTCATGTCGGTGGTCCCCCTGGAAACCCACGAATTGTGGATCAATGCCAATTACAAGGAGACCCAGCTCACCAATGTGTGCATCGGCCAGCCCGCCGAGGTCACCGTGGATACCTATCCCGATATCACCTTTCTGGGCAAGGTGGACTCCATCATGGCCGGCACCGGGGCGGCGTTTTCCCTGCTGCCGCCGGAAAACGCCACCGGCAACTGGGTGAAGGTGGTCCAACGGGTGCCGGTGAAAATCGTGCTGTGCCCGCCTTTTCCGGAGGATAAGCCCCTGCGCCTGGGCATGTCCACCATCGTCACCATAGACACCCGGGAACGCTCGGGACCCAAGCTGCTGGGGCGGACGCGGACCGGATTCTCCCGGGGCGGGAATCAATCGGGACCGAGTTCGGCGCCCTTCACCCCAACTCCTTCCTCCAACCCTTGACGGAAGTGGGTTTAAGCGTTTATGAGCCCTAACGCCGACCAGGGTCCCCCCTCAGTCAACAAATGGCTCATTACCATTGCGGTGATGGCCGGCACCTTCATGGAGATCATCGACACCACGGTGGTGAACGTGGCCCTGCCCCACATCGCGGGCAGCCTCTCCGCCGGGGTGGACGAAGCCACCTGGGTGCTCACCTCCTACCTGGTGAGCAACGCCATTGTCCTGCCCATCACCGGCTGGCTGGCCGCGCTTTTGGGCCGCAAGCGCTTCCTCATGATCTGCCTGGCTTTGTTTACCGTCACCTCCATGCTCTGCGGCTCGGCCCCCAACCTGGAAAGCCTCATTGTTTTTCGCATCTTCCAGGGCATCGGCGGCGGCGCGCTGCAGCCCATTTCCCAGGCCATTCTGCTGGAGAGCTTCCCGGTGCGCGAGCGGGGCATGGCCATGGCCATCTGGGGTATCGGGGTGGTCTTCGCGCCCATCATCGGCCCCCTGCTGGGGGGGTGGATCACCGATAATCTCAGTTGGCGCTGGGCCTTTTACATCAATTTTCCCGTCGGCGTGCTTTCCCTGGTCATGACCGCGCTGTTCATCTTCGATCCCAAATACATCAAGGAGCAGAAAGCCGGAAAAATCGACTACGTCGGTCTGGCCTTTTTGGTGTTGGCCCTGGGTTGCCTCCAGGTGGTGCTGGATAAAGGTGAGCGGGAAGATTGGTTTTCTTCGGCCTTCATCGTGCGCCTGGCCATCCTGTCCCTCACCTCCATGATTTTTCTGATTTACTGGGAACTGAAGACCAAGCATCCGGTGGTGGATCTGCGCCTCTTTAAAGAGCGCAACTATGCGGCCGGCGTCACCATCATGTTTTTTTTCGGCTTCGTGCTCTACGGCAGCATCGTGCTCCTGCCCCTTTACCTCCAGACCATCATGGGCTATGACGCCACCCTGGCGGGCTGGGCCCTGGCTTACGGCGGCGTGGGGTCGCTGATGATCTTGCCCATTGTCGGGCGCCTGCTCCAGTTCATGGACGGGCGCTGGCTGGTAGGCGCGGGACTGATCATCAACATGATAGCCGTCTATCTGATGAGCAATTACAACACCACGATCGACTTTTACACCGCCTGGTGGCCCCGGTTCATCCAGGGCTTCGGTCTGGGGACGACGTTTGTTTCCCTCACCACCCTCACTATGTCCCGGATTTCTCAGGAAAAGATGGGCAATGCCACCGGTATTTTTAACCTGATGCGCAATTTGGGGGGGAGTTTCGGCATCGCCACCGCCACCACCATTCTGTCCCGACGATCTCAGTTCCACCAGAGCCGCCTGGTGGAACACTTGACCCCGCTGCACTCGACTTTTCAGGCCTGGCAGCAGCGTATGGCGGAAGTTATGCCGGGATTGCCGCCGGATTGGCACTGGTGGCAATTCAAGCAGCCCCTGGCCGGGCTGTATCTGGAGGTGCAGCGTCAGGCCCGCATGCTGGCCTTTTGCGACGACTACTGGTTTTTCACCCTGCTCTTTTTGGCCCTGCTGCCCCTGGTCTTTCTCATGCGCCGCGCCCCGGAGGGCGCGCCCGGCCCGGGCCCGGGGCATTAGTCAAGGGGCTGTCCACTCCTTCTTGTTGGT
>CAZLRL010000103.1:0-8287 GCA_964561645.1 uncultured Desulfobacterales bacterium | reverse complement strand
AAAGTGTTACCTATGTCTCCGAACACTTGTTACCCTTCTCCCCGGACCAAACACCGCCTCGGGGGGAAGGTGACCAAAAAGGGAGCCTTCTTTTCTCCGCCAAGCTGGTTGGTGTTTTGTAAAATCGAAACAATACAAAGGGTTGGAAAGCTGTTCCTGCTCCTTTCCGGGGAAGCGGGCCGGAAGGAGGGGGTAGCTCCGGGTCTATCCCCAGCGGCCAACAGGTTGTGAAAAATGGTTCAATTCCTTGAACTAGAGGCCCTGGAGCGACCCCCGGAATGAACCGCGGCGTCCTGCTAAAAGCCGCGCCACAGGTAGAGATTGCTTGACAAACGTATGATTCTGAACCAATATTGGGTCCACAGCACGAACCGAGGGTTGCATGGAAATTACAAGGACCGCCCCGCCAGCCTGAACAAGCCCTTACGGCGTGTTGGGGCTTTTTTTCTTTGTGGGGGTCGCAATTATCAGGGGCCTCCTTTATGGGCTTGGATTTCCACAACGCCCCCGCTCCTTTTTTTGAGGCGCTTCGCTTTGTACTTTCGACTGATGCACCCGTTCCGGCGAGACCGGCAGACCAGGACACTCACTTAAGGAGGACAGGGATGACTGCAGTTCTAGTGTTGGTCTTAATTTTGCAAGGTATGCTGGCAGGCCCCGCGGTGACCTGGGCTTCGCCTCTGGAAGACCAGGCTTTAATGCAACAGGTTGTCCAGAACGTCAAGCAGGAAAACTACGAAGAGGCCTTGAGGGACCTGAAAATTGCCTGGCAGCAGGGTCCCAAAACTGCGGAAAAAGCCTATCTCTTCGGCATGGTCTACCGCCATATGATGAGGTACGGGGAGGCCCGGGAATACCTGGCCGAAGCCCTGCGCCTCAGACCTGCCTTTCCGGAAGCCCAACTCATGTTGGCTGACACGCTTATCGCCCTCAACCGGGTGGAGGAGGCCGAACCTTTGCTCCAGCAACTGGAGTCCTCAGGCTATGAGCCCGGGCAAGTCGCTTTTCTCCAGGGGGTGACCGCGTACAAAAAGAAACAATTTTCCCGGGCGGTGGACTACTTCCGCCAGGCCCAGCAATATCCCCGGCTGGCCCAGGAGGCCAAATTTCAGGAATCCATGGCCCTGGCGGCCCAAAACCGTCTGTCCGAAGCACGCCAGGCCATGGAGGCCGCCACGGAGCTGAACCCTCAATCCCCGCTGGCCGGTTTGGCGGAAGGATACGCCGCCGCGCTGGACGTCCGCCTCAAGGAAGTGCCCCGTTTTCGCTTTTACGGCGGCGTGGGGTTCGATTACGACTCCAATGTGACGCTGACGCCCGGGGGTCCGACCACCGGAGTTCAGGCGGTGACCGGCAAATCGGACTGGTTCTACAGCCAAAGCGCCAGACTGGAATATAATTTGCTGCCTCCCAAACCCTTGGCCCTCTGGGCCCAGTACTCCTACTACCAGAATTTTCATTTAAAAATCTCCGAGTTTGACCTGTGGAGCAACACCTTCGCCTTGATTCCGGCCTATACCTGGACCAACAGCAGGCTCTGGGTGCCGTTCACCTATAACTATACCGACGTGGGCTCCTCCAAATATTTCACCAGCTTCAACCTGAACCCCACCTACCTGCACCTTTACAACCCCAATGTCGGCATAGAGGTGGGTATGCGGATGGGCCGCAACTATTACTGGTTCCCGGTCTTCCTGCCGGAAGACGACCGCAGCGGCCGCTATGTCGGGGGAACCATGGCTTACTATTATTTTATCAAGAACCAGACCGGCTATTTTCAGGCCCGGTTTACCTATACGCATGATTTCACCTCCGGCACCAACTGGGAAAATAACAGTTACAGCCTGAGTCTTTCGACTCTGTATCCCATCAATTCCGGCTTGAGGGTACGGGGATTTGTTGACCTGACCTTGCAGGATTACGTCTTTGACTTTTTTAGCGGCAATCCTTTTGAACAAAATCCGCCTCGCCGGGACAAAATCTTGATTGCCGGCGTGGAGGCCACTAAAGACATCTGGAAAGGTCTGGAGTTCAACATGCACTACTACTATATCCGGGATAATTCCAATGTTTCCATTTACAACTATTCCCGGCACCTGGTTGGCTGTCAATTGGGGTATCGCTATTAATATGTAGAAGTGTTTTAGGTAGGCCGGGGTTCATCTTCGCTCGACGAGTCCCTGCCGCCGAAACGCCGGAAAGGAGAAGTAAGATGGCAGGTAGACTTCTTCGGCTCATGCTGTGCTTATTGGTTTTGGTCCTGGTGATGCCTGCCGGGCTCAAAGCCGCTACCGTGGGCCGTTTCGTCCAGGTGGAAGGTCAGGTGGACCTCCTGAAAGGGGGCCAGCTGCCCGTTACCAAGGCCGCGGTGCAGCAGCCTGTGGATCAGGGAGATGTGGTGCGCACCAAGGCGAGTTCTCGGGCCCAGATTCAGTTTGTCGACGAGACCGTCTTGACCATCGGCCCCTCCAGCCGGGTAGCCATCGAGGATTATGTCTTCGATGCCGCCCAGGGCAAGCGCTCGGCCACCATCGAAATCTTCCGGGGACTTGTCCAGACGGTGGTGAAAAAGATTTACCAGATGGAAGAGCCCGATTTCGTGGTCAAAACCCACACTTCGGTCCTGGGCGTTCGAGGCACCAAGTGGTACACTCAGCTGCTGCCCACCTCCACCGATGTTTATACCGAGGAAGCGGGCAGCGTGACCAAGCTGGGCGCCCAGCCCAGTTCCAAGGCCGGCCTGGAAGTGAAAAACATCTTCCCGGAGATCCCCGGCTCGGTCATCTTGAAAGCCATGCAGTTCACCCGGGTGGCGATGGACCTGCCGCCCACTTTGCCCGTTAATATCACCCAGGAAGATCTGAAGTATCTGCAGACCTGGATGAACATCGAAAGCGGGGAGAGCTCTAGTTCCCAGTCGCCCCCCACCGGCGGCCTGTCCACCATGCCCACCGACGCGTCGACCAGAGGCGGCAGCCTGGTCTCGCCGACCTATCTGCCCCGCACCACGGCCCTGGATTCTCCGACCCAGTATTTTGCCAGCGGCTTCTATGTGCCGCCGCAGCCCGGCTCGGCCCCGACGCCCTCGCCGGAACCGTCGCCCCCGGGACCGCCGACGCCGCCGGCGCCCCCCCAACCCACAACCTACTATTTCACCCAGAGCTGGTTCGGCACCTTTGTCTTCCAATCGGATTATCCCTTTACCCAGGGGACTGTGCAGGGTTGGGGCTGGGGCCAGCGCACCGGCGTCTATGAAGGCTATTATGCCGCCAACTTTACTCATACCCGCCTACCTGCCGCCGAACAAATCTTTGGCCACAGCTTCCTCCCCGGCACCAGCACCGGCACCATGGAAGGCTCAGTAACCGGTACCTTGGGGCAAACCCTCAGCGGCACTATGACTTTTACCGGGGACCTGGCCATCGGCGGCACCTTTGACTATTCCGGCAACGTCACCCTGGAGCCTTCCGGGGCCATGGTCTTCAATTACAGCGGCACCCGCGCCGACGCCGAAGGGGCCAGCCTCGGGACCACCACCAACGGCACCATGTACCTGAACCCCGGGACCTATTTCAGGCAGACTGTGAGCGGCGCCTCCTTTGTGCAAATCTCCTCGCCTCCTTATTTTGCAGCCATTGCCAGAACCGACGCGCCCTTTTCCGGCACCCGGGAAGGCTACAATCCCGGAACCTTTTATGGCAGTTTTACCAATAACTTGTCTACCGAGATGTTGAACGTCTATGCCCCCTCCGAAAGCGGCACCATAGACCTGACCATGGAAGGGGTCATCAGCGGCACTTCGGGAGAAACACAGACCGGGGCCATGACGGTTACCGGGGAGAGTTCTCTCAGTCCGGTGCCGACGGTGTCCGGCGGCCCGGTAACCGCTTACCCGGACGGCACCATGGTGGCCGAACTTTACGCCAGCCGCAATCTGGGCCCCGGCGTCTTTCAGAAGGAACAGGGAATCTGGGTTCAGACCCCGGATGCCAGTGCCGTCCCCTTTACAGCCAGATTTAACGGCAGTACAGATGCACCGGTCTCTGACCCCCCCTTTAGCACGGCCACCTACAACGGCCGGGGCTACGGCTTCCTCGGGGAGACCGAAGGCCTGGGAGGGGGTTATTATGCCGGGACTTACAGCGGCACGGCTACGGGCCCCGATGATACCTTTTCTCCTCCGGTCTACCCCGGTGAACTTTTCTTGAATATTGCCGGCATAGCCCGGGAAGCTGAAGGGTCCTGGACCGGCGTGGTCTTTGCCAACGGCCGCTTTGCCAACAGTGTTTGGCTCTATACCGACGTCAATCCGGGCAGCTTCACCATCGACGAAACTGACTCTGCTACCATCAATTTGAACAACCTGTGGAGAGAAGTTCATGCCACCGGCTTCACCAGCGGCACGGTGGCTTCCACCATCAACACCACTCCGGGAGCCTACTTCAATCAGGTGGCCGGTCCGGGCAGCCTGACCTACATCTCCGAGGCTCCTTATACCCAGCAGGTCGTCGATCTTACCGACGGCAGCCCCATCACCAACGGCACCGGCACCCTGGGCAACTTTATCGTTTCGGGCTTTTCCGGCACCACCACTGTTGAGTCTGGAGACACCAATGTCTTTTCCCCGCTGGTGGTTAGGCCCAACAGCATGATTTACACCCAGGGGGTCATCGGCCCCGGTGGAGTTGGAGCCATGCAACTGACCGTGGTGGACGGCACCGGCTTTTATCGCGCCCGCGGCGGGGTGGTCCAGACCCCGGGGCCCAGCCTCCAGGCCATCAACCTGGTGGACAATGCCTATCTCGGGAACAACGGCGTTCCGGTCAATCGCAGCTTGCAGTATCAACAACAACCCGAGTAAGCGGCCCCCGGGGCTAAGCCACCGGACCCCCTAACCGCAACCGCAACCCAAAAGGCCTGGCAGGGAGCACCTCCTGCCAGGCCTTTTTTTCCAAAGTCTTATGTAGGGCGGGCACTGCCCGCCGATTCTAATCCGTTTCCCCCGACCTAAGGATCTGTCTGGATGGCGCGGACCCGCCCCTGTGGGTCCATGACAAACCGGGCTTCGTAGGTGGCGGATATATGCCGGGGCCAGCGGCTTAGAGGTTCGGGCCCCATATAACACCTGACCCGATAGATGAATATCGCGCCCCCGTCTTCCCCCGCCTCCCGGACCTGGGGCTCTCCCAGGGTCCTCAAAAGGTCTTCCCGGCTCACCCCGGGTCTCAGACTGTCAATGAGCTTGACCCGCTCATTGAACAGGTCCGGGTCGAACATCTCCTGGTAATTGTCCGCTGAACCCACGGGAGCCGGACCGGAGACGCAGCCCAGGACAACCACCAGTCCCATAAGGATGAACCAAAGAAATTTATGCGGCACTCTTAGAAACCCCGCCACTAGGCCAGAGGAACCAACCTGAGGAAAGACCTGCAAAAAAATGGCTGGGGGACCAGGATTCGAACCTGGATAGGCAGATCCAGAGTCTGCTGTCCTGCCGTTGGACGATCCCCCAGCTAGCCTTTATTTATACGCAGGCCGCGGCTTTTTGTCAACCGGGGAACCCATGGTAATCAATGGATTCTCCGGCGCTTTTCTTCACTTCGGGCCTCTTTTCCGGCTTGACATCCGGGGGCTTTGCCTCGTATAAAAGGCAGTAACGAGGTGATGGGGCTCGCCGGGGTGTCAAAAATGGGTCACCCGAACTGCGGAGACGCTGATAGCTCCTGATGATGCCGCCCGGCCGTCAGGAGTTTTTTTCTTCCTGGAAGCCTTGGCCCCGGCTCTTGGAATCAGCTTCACATTTTGCACCCAGGGAGGCGCGCATGGCCATCAGCCTGGCCTTCATCATCGTCTTGGGACTGGGCGCGGATTACCTGTTCCGCAAGCTCAAGCTGCCCGGTCTGGTGGGCATGCTTTTGGTGGGCATGTTGACGGGGCCCTATGTCCTGGGGCTGCTCCAACCCGAAATGATGGCTGTGTCCGCCGATTTTCGCAAGATCGCCCTGATCGTCATTTTGCTGCGGGCCGGCTTCGAGCTCCGCAAAGATACCCTGCACCGCACCGCCCGCCCCGCCATCCTGATGTCTTCGGTCCCGGCCCTTTTTGAAATCGCCGGGGTAGTTCTGGTGGCCCCCTTTTTTCTGGACCTCACCCCCCTGGAAGCCGCCATCCTGGGCTCGATTTTGGGCGCGGTCTCCCCTGCGGTGGTGGTGCCCCTGATGATCCAGTTCATGGAGCGCAACCTGGGCGCCAAAAAGGGCCTCCCCACCCTGGTGCTGGCGGCCTCGGCCATTGACGACGTTTTTGTCATCGTCATATTCACCATCCTTTTGGCCATGGAAACGGGCCAACAGGTCAATTTCGCCTGGCAGATCAGCAGCATCCCGGTCTCCATCGTGCTGGGCATCATCCTGGGCCTCATCCCCGGCTATCTCCTTTACAAGCTGTTTACCAAAATGGAGTTCGCCAGCCCCCGGCGCACCATCATTGTGTTGGGGGTGGCCATCGTTCTCACCTGGATTGAACATGTAGCCGAGAAATACAGACTGCCCATGGCCAGCCTCCTGGGCATCATGGCCATGGGTTTCATTATCCTGGAAAAACAGGAAAGCCTGGCCCACCAGATATCCCAGAAATTAAAGCGCATTTGGGTCTTTGCGGAACTCCTGCTGTTCGTCCTGGTGGGGGCGCAGGTGAACCTGGAGGTGGCCTGGAACTCCGGCCTGGCCGGGCTGGCCGTCATCGGCATCGGCTTGGTCTGGCGCTCCGTGGGCACCTACGTCTCGGTCCTGGGCGCCGGCCTCAACTGGCGGGAAAAAGTCTTCTGCATCATCTCCTACATACCCAAGGCCACGGTCCAGGCGGCCATCGGCGCCGTCCCCCTGGAAGCCGGAGTGCCCGGGGGCGAAGTCATCCTGGCCGTCGCGGTCCTCTCCATCCTGGTCACCGCGCCCATCGGCGCCATCGGCATTTCCCTGTATGGGGAAAGGGTGCTGGAAAAAGACGACCTTTCCGTCTACCGTTTCAAGACCCTCAGGGACCAGCTCAAGCTGCCCCGGGTGGGGCAGCGGGTGCGCCACAAGGGCAGCGGCACCGTCTGGAAGGTGATTGAGGAAAGCGAGGTCTGGGTGGAGATGGCACCCGGCGACGGCGGGCCGGTCGAGACAGTTCCCGGAATTTACCTGCGCTTCTGGAAGCCCCGCCCGGACCTGCCGGCGGGCAAAGGCAAGACCATGAGCCACCGCTATACCCCGGAAGATTATTCCTTCTGGCATCATTGGGAAATCCTGGAGGAGTAAATCGCGTAACGACCAGACCGTTTTGCGAGATTAGAAGCTATTGCAAAACTCCTGATTTACATATGGAAAAAATTAATGGCTAATTGACAATGTAAACCAAAGATCATAACTTTTAAAAAAAGGCGATGAAGTCCGCCGGAACCGCCCCGCTTCCGGGCGGGGATGATGACTTCTGTCCCCCGGGCAGAAGTCATTTTTTTTCTGCCCGGCATTCTCCAAAAGGAGGGCGGCCATGCAAGACTATGAAGAAATCATCCGGCAAAAAGGCCTGCCCAAGGTGGGGCAGACGGTGCGCCACAAGAAATGCGGCACCCTTTGGCGCGTCATCGAGAAAAGAGAAGTCTGGCAAAACATCGCCGACGACCCCTTGACCAACCAGCCCCGCATGGTTCCGGCCGTTTACCTCTGCTATTGGCGCATTCAGGAAGGGGCGTCTCCCGGGGTGGGCAGGATGATGGGCTATACCTATACGATACTGGACAACACCTTCGAGAGTTCTTGGGAAATCCTCTCTGATTGCCATTACAGCGATTATTCAGAAATGTTGCTGAAGGAAAAGCGGGTGGCTGCGGAAGTCATAGAATTGCCGCCCATGCCTTGCCGACCTGAGGTCAGCCGGCCCCAAAACTCTCCGGCGGAACCTGACGAGGAGCCGGAAGAATCAGGGACTGCGGCAACGGTTCTTCCTTTCCGCCAGACCAAAAAGGCCGTTTATCGGGCCGCCACCAGGGAAATACAAAGAATCTATCAGCTCTCCCGGGGAGGCATCGATCCCATCATTGATGACGACTCCAGGGAGGCCTTTGAACGGGGGGAAATCGAAGAGGTGAGGTGGAGAGATTGGGCCACCTTTCTGCTCAACGGCTTTTATAATCAATAGTGACGGCAAAGCCCCCTACGCCCCGGGCTTCGAACCCATGGGGGGGCCCAGAAATTACAAATTTTCCTTTCGTTTCACAGGTGCTTTATTTTCTTGATTAAATTATAAT
>CAZLRL010000102.1:4016-8311 GCA_964561645.1 uncultured Desulfobacterales bacterium | reverse complement strand
GGGCGTGGAAGTGGTGGACCTGGGACTGTGTGGCACCGAGCAGGTTTATTTCGCCACGGCTTTTTATAATCTGGACGGTGGCATCATGGTCACCGCCAGCCACAATCCTCCGGATTATAACGGTATGAAATTCGTGCGGGAGGGGGCCCGGCCCATTTCCGGGGACAGCGGCTTGAAGGAAATCGAGGCCCGGGCCCAAAGCTCTGGCGCTGAAGCGGCCTCAGGTCAAAAGGGGGTGCGGACTCGACAAGATGCGTTAGAAGATTATGTGAAGCATCTATTAGGTTACGTGGACCCCGAACAGCTCCAGCCCCTCAAGGTGGTGACCAACGCAGGGAACGGCTGCGCCGGGCCGGTAATCGACGCCCTGGAGCCCCAGCTGCCCTTCCGGTTCATCAAAATCAATCAGGAACCGGACGGCACCTTTCCCCACGGCGTGCCCAATCCGCTGTTGCCGGAAAACCGGGCTGCGACTTCACGGGCGGTGCGGGAGCACGCGGCTGACCTGGGTCTGGCCTGGGACGGCGATTTCGACCGCTGCTTCTTTTTCGATGAAGCCGGGAATTTCGTGGAAAGCTATTATCTGATCGGGCTTCTGGCCCAGGCCCTCCTGGCCCGGCATCCCGGGGGCAAAATCATTCACGATCCCCGGCTTACCTGGAATACCATCGAGGTGGTGCGGCAGGCGAGTGGCCTCCCGGTCATGAGCAAAACCGGGCACGCGTTTATCAAGGAGCGGATGCGCCGGGAGGAGGCGCTTTACGGCGGGGAGATGAGCGGGCACCATTACTTCCGGGACTTCGCCTATTGTGACAGCGGCATGATTCCCTGGCTGCTGGTGGGGGAGATCATGAGCCGCAGGCGCGAGCCCCTGTCGGCCCTGATTGCCGAACGGCAGCGGCGCTATCCGGTAAGCGGGGAAATCAACCGGCAGGTGGCAGACCCGGACCGGGTGCTGGCCCGGGTGGAGCAGATCTTTGCACCCGAAGCCCAGACAGTGGATTACACCGATGGGCTCAGTTGCGAGTTCGCCGAATGGCGCTTCAACCTCAGAAAATCCAACACTGAACCGGTCCTGCGCCTGAACGTGGAGAGCCGGGCTAATCGTCCGCTTCTGGAAGAGATGACCGGAAAAATTCTGGCTATGATGGAGTAAAAAAAACGATCTTCATTCCTCACCTCCCTTCCTTGTTCTCCATTCCTTGGCATTTCTGCCAAATACCCCTCTTGAGCCCTGGTTAAAATTTGCGACAATGGCAACGATGAACATCATCGGCCATCTGGACATGGACGCGTTTTACGCCGCGGTGGAGCAGCGGGATCACCCCGAGTGGCGCGGCGCGCCCTTGGTGGTGGGGGCCGACCCCCAAGAGGGTCGGGGCCGGGGGGTGGTGGCCACGGCTAACTATCCGGCCCGGCGCTACGGCATCCATTCGGCCATGCCCATCACCCGGGCTTGGGCCCTGGCCGAGGCGGCCCGGCGCCGGGGTGAGCCGGAAACCGTGTTCATCACTCCCAATTTTCGGCGTTATGCGGAAATTTCCCGCCGCATCATGGCCCTGATTCGGGGGCAAGTGCCGCTGGTACAGGAGGTGGGCATCGACGAAGCCTACCTGGATCTCAGTTTTTGCCAATCCTTCAAGCGGGCCCGCGAGCTTTGCCAGACTATAAAAGAAGCAATCAAAGCCCAGGAGGGGCTCACCGGGTCGGTGGGCCTCGGCCCCAACAAGCTGGTGGCCAAGATCGCCTCCGACTTTCAGAAACCGGACGGCTTGACCGTGGTCACAGCCGCGGACGCGGAGGACTTCCTGGCGCCCCTGCCGATCCGTAAAATTCCGGGCGTGGGTCCCAAGACCGAGCAGTTCCTGGCCCGTCAGGGCATAAGAACGGTGGCGGACATTAAACGGTTTGCCCCCGAGGACCTGGAAAGGCTTTTGGGAAAATGGGGCCTGGCGCTGTATGACAAAGCCCGGGGGCGCGGCAGCACCACGTTGCGGGCGGCCCGGGAGCCCAAGTCCATCGGGGAGCAGGAAACTTTTGCCGCCGATACTGGGAATCTGGAGTTTCTCTTCGAGCGCCTCTGGGCCATGTGCCGCGGCGTACTGGCCAGCTTGCCGAAAGAAGGCTTCCGGACTTTCCGCACCGTGGTGGTGACGGTGCGCTTCGCTGATTTCAAGACCTATACCCGCTCCCACACCCTGCCCCAGCCGGTCAGCTCCTGGCGAGTCCTGCAGTTTGAAGCCATGAAGCTGCTCATGCCCTTTCTGGACCGGCGGGAAAATCCCCAGAGGAAGTTGATCCGCCTTCTGGGGGTGCGCCTGGAAAAATTGGGGCGCTAACCTAAAAGAGGAGAGAAGCTCACCTGTAGGGCAGGCGTCCCGCCCGCCAGCCTGCGGAGGCCTTTTTGTCAGCGGGCGGGACGCCCGCCCTACGAATAATCCTCCTTGATCGGCCTGATCTTCCGGGCAGTTTTTGCCGTCTTCTTCCAGCTGTCATCTAAAAGGGCATGTACATTCAGGTAGTTACCCTTTAGCGGTCCTGGCACCTTTCTTGCTTTATTGCTGGCTGATGGAGTATGAGTCCGGCAAGAAGGTCAACAGACCGAAGGAAATCTGGGAGAGAAATCTCGCCGCGCTGAAGGCCCGCGGTTCGACTCTGGACTATCTGCCCCCTGTGCCCGCCAGTCTGCCTGCCTTGCACCGGGTCCAGGTTCTGGAGGGTCGACACCCCAGTCTCCAGGTGCTGGGCCAGGAGGGCCGGCGGGTGACGCTCCACAGCCCCCGGCGGGCCTGGGAAGAAGCTCGGGAATTGGCCCAGGCCTCGCCCACGAACCGGTCGCCCTATCTGATCAGCCTGGGGCTGGGATTGGGTTATCATCTCTTGGCCCTCCTGCCGAGCCTCGATGAAAACCAGCACCTGATTGTGGTGGAGAAAGAGCCTGAGGTCTTGTGGGCGGCCCTGGCCACCCTGGACCTCAGCCCCCTGTTGACTCGAGCCCGCACCATGCTGGTGGTGGGCCGCGAGGCCCCAGAGGCGGTGGGTCACCTCCGGCGCCGACTGTCCCGCGTCAACGGCAGCGGCCTGGCTTTTTGGGGCCATCCGCCGTCCCTGCGCGTCCACGGGGAATTTTATGAAGAGGTTATTGCCGGCCTGAAACCGTCCCGGGGAGCCGCACTTCGTCCCCTGGGTCTCAAAAAAGACCAGCTTCGGGTTCTGGTGATCAATCCGGATTACTTCCTCCTGCCCGAAGTTTTCCGGGCTTTTGATCAATTGGGGCACGATGTCCGCCTGGCCCTCTTTAACAAGCGCCAGGACCGGGGGGAGGACGTGCTGCGCAAGCTTATGGCCGAAATCCGGGATTTTTCCCCGGACCTGGTGTTCACGGTCAATCATCTGGGATTCGACCGGGAGGGGCTGCTCCTGGAGACCCTGGATCGCCTCCGGATCCCGGCGGTGTCGTGGTACGTGGACAGCCCGGCCATCATCTTGAGCCTGTATGACGGGCCCGCCAGCGATTTGGCCTTTATTTTCGTCTGGGATCCCACCTACATTCCGGAAGTGCAGGCCCGGGGATTTGAACGGGTTTTTCCCCTGCCCCTGGCCACCGACCCCGAGGTTTTTTCTCCGCCGCGGGCCCTGAGTCAGGGAAATGGCGGGCACCCCTTGACCTTCGTGGGCAACTCCATGGTGGACTCGGTGCAGGAAAAATTGGCGCGGCTGCCGAATAGTCCGGAGTTCCAGGAGCTTTTTCTAAAATTATGTCAGGCCTTCAAATTGCAGCCTTTCCGCCGCCTGGAAACCCTCCTGAAGGCCGCAGGGCTGGAGGAAAGCCCGGTGCTGCAAGGCTTGGACCGGCAGGGCTGGAGCGATCTGGAGGCGGCCCTTTTGTGGCAGGCCACCCTGGAATACCGGTTGGCCTGCGTGAGGGAGCTGGTGCCTTTTGAACCGGTGATTTATGGCGACCCGGGGTGGTGTAAGCTTTTGGGGCCAGGGTTTCGCTTGCGGCCGGAGGTTAACTATTACGACGAGCTGCCCCGGGTTTACGGCACCACGGCCATCAATTTCAATGCCACCAGCCTGCAGATGAAAGCCGCGGTGAACCAGCGGATTTTTGATGCGCCTGCGGCCGGGGGGTTTCTCCTGACTGATTTTCGGGAGCAACTGGCCGAACTTTTCGAGGTGGGGGAGGAGGTGGCCTGCTTCGGCGAGCCCGGGGAGATCCCGGACCTGGTGCGCTATTACCTCCGGCATCCAAAAGTTCGAAAAAAAATGACCGCCAAAGCCCGGAGCCGGGT
>CAZLRL010000102.1:0-4006 GCA_964561645.1 uncultured Desulfobacterales bacterium | reverse complement strand
CGGAGGACGGCGAGGCGGTCGCCCGCCACCTCGCCGGCCTGACCCCGCGGCGGCGCCTGCAGATCGGAGACGCGGCCCGCCGCCGGGTGCTGGCCGAGCACACCTATCGGCATCGGGTGGCGGTCATCCTCGACACCATGCGGAGGACCCTGTGATGGAGGGGAAGGTCCTGGTGGTGCAATTGGCGCGATTGGGGGACCTGGTCCAGACCTGGCCTCTGCTGCGCCGGCTGCGCCACCACGACCCGGGACGTGGTCTGGAAGTGTTGATGGACAGCCGGCTCCAGGCTCTGCAAAACCTGGGTCCGGAAGTGGACCGGGTTTGGGGTCTGGATCTGGCCGGACTCCCCTTTTTGGCCCGGCAGGATTTTCCCAAGGCGTATGAGCGGGTGAAGCGTCTGGCAGGTAAAATCTCCGGTCGGGGTTACAGCCGGGTGTATAACCTCAATTTTTCCCGGGTCTCCCTGTTGCTGGCCTATCTGGTGGGGGGAAACATCAAGGGGTACCAGCCGGCGCAGGGAGGCCGGGAATTTCTCCGAGAGCCCTGGTTGGCCCTGGTGTTCGCCCTGGTTCATGCCCGCCGGGTAAACCGGGTGCATCTCAGCGATGTTTTTCGCCATCTGGCCCCGGGAAGCGCACCGGAACCGCGGCCGCCGGCTCCGGCTTCTGGACGGGGAGAGCCGATCATCGCCCTGCAGATGGCCACCCGGCATGCCCGGCGCACCTGGCCCCTGCAGGCTTTCACCCGGCTGGCCGGGCAGGTGGTGGAGCGGCTGGGAGGCCGGGTCTGGCTGGTGGGGACCGAGGCCGAGCGGCCCCAGGGAGAAGAACTCCGGCGGGGCTTGACCCCGGCGCAGCGGGAGCGGGTGGTCAATCTGCAGGGGAAAACCGATCTGGAAGAATTAGCGGCCCGCCTGGGAGAGGCCCACCTCCTGGTGAGCGGGGATACAGGCACCCTGCACCTGGCCGCGGCGCTGGGGACCAGGACCGTGGGGGTGTTTCTGGGACCGGCCATGTGCTTTGAGACCGGACCTTACGGTGAGGGGCATTACGTTTTTCAGGCCGAACCGCCCTGCCACCCTTGTGCCGAAGCCGGGAAGGAGTGCCCGGAATCCATCTGTCAGGCTATGATCCCTGCGGACGCGGTGGCGGGTCTGGTGGTGTCCTTGTGCACCGATGGGGAGATTTTCGGCCCCCCGTCCCTGCCGGCGGGCACCAGGCTTTACCGCAGTTTTTTTGACCCCCTGGGGGTGAGTTATGCCCCTCTGGCCGCGGGAGCACGGTTCATCGACCTGGTGGGACAGGCCTATCGCCGCGTCGGCGGCGAGCTGGTGGGCTTGACCTGTCCGCCGGGGCTGCCGCGCCTTTTGCCTTTGGGAGAAAGCAACCGCCAGGACCTGGAAAGGCTGGTCGCGGCCTTGAGCAACGGGCAGGCCGCGGCCGCGGCTTCACCCGTGCTGGCGCCAGCCCTAACACCTTTGCAGGCCTTCCGGGAAGAGATGCGGCGGCAGCAGTTGTTGGGAAGGGACCGGGATGAGGTGGAGATCTGTTTAGAAACAGTGGTCAAGGGATTCAGGACCGGGTTGGAGGAGGAGTTGGCAGCCAGCGGCTGAAACCAAGAGAGCCCTGGGATGGGATACGTCATGCAATATGGGGAAAAAAATCTTGAAAGTCTAAAGCATCGGGCGCCGGAGCTGGCCGAAACCCTGGCCCGCAGCGAAATTCCGGCCGACCACCAGGTACTGCCCTCGAAGGCGGGCGCGCCCTCCCTCAAGGTGGGCCGGCAACAATTGCACTCCCTGTATGATCCCCGGGCGGAGGGCGAGGAATGGGTTCGGGCTCAGGATATCGGGGACGCGGAACCGGTGGTGATTTTCGGCCTGGGGCTGGGGTATCATGTGCTGCCGCTCCTCGAGGCGGGGCGGCAAGTCTGGGTGGTGGAGCCTTCGGCCGCGGTGGCCCGCCTGGCCCTGGAGCATCAGGACCTGACGTCCCTGTGGGGTCGGGGCGGCCTCTGTGTGGGCCAAAATTACCGGGATATTCCTCCCGGGACCCGGCTGTTGGTCCACGCCCCCAGCCGCCGTCTGCATTCCGGCCTGTATCAGCGGCTGGTCGCGTATCTCGAGGGGGAGGAAAATGAGGGCTCCTACCTGCGCATCCTGGTGGTGGGTCCGTTGTACGGCGGTTCGCACCCCATCGCCCTTTCCTGCACCCGGGCCTTTGGTAACCTGGGACACAAAACGGCCCTGCTGGACTTCGCGCCGTTTTATCACGGTTACCAGGCCTTGAAGGACGTCACCGCTGACAAAGCCACCGCGCACCGGCTGACCCAGGAATTATGGGATTTTTTGGCAGAAATTTTACTGGCCCGGGTGCGGGATTTCCGTCCGGACCTGGTGTTTTTCCTGGCCCAGGCGCCGGCCGACCCCAAACTCCTGCGCCGCCTGCGCTCCGAAGGTCCGCTGCTGGCCTACTGGTTCGTGGAGGATTTCCAGGTCTTTCCCTACTGGCGGGACCTGGCCCCGGAAGTGGACGTGTTCTTCACCCTCCAGCGGGAGCCCTTTGCCGGCGAGTTGACCAAGCTGGGGCAAAAGAATAACGTCTTTTTGCCCCTGGCCGCGGATGCCGAGATTTACCGGCCTTTGGACTTGACCGCGGAGGAAAAGCGCCGCTTCGGCGCCGCGCTGGCGTTTGTGGGGGCGGGCTATCGCAACCGGCGGGAATTTTTCCACGGCTTGCTGGATTTTGATTTTAAAATCTGGGGCTCGGAGTGGAATGTGCACTCGCCTCTGGGACCTTTTATCCAGAACCAGGCGGCCCGGGTTTCGGAGGAGGAGGCGGTCAAGATTTTCAATGCCAGCCGCATCAACCTCAACCTGCACTCGTCGCCCTATCATCTGGGGATCAACCCGGAGGGGGATTATCTCAATCCCCGCACTTTCGACCTGGCCGCGGCCGGAGCTTTCCAACTGGTGGACCCGCGCCTGCAGTTGCCGGAATTTTTCCGGCCGGAGGAGGAAGTGGCCATTTTCCGCGACCTGACCGAAGCCCGGGAAAAAATCGCCTTTTTCCTGTCTCATGAGGAAGAGCGGCTGTGGGTGGCCCGCCAGGGCCGGGAGCGCTGCTTGCGGGACCATACCTACAGCCTGCGCATGGCACAGGCCCTGGACCTGATCGCCGACCTCTGTCCGGGGAAACTGCCCCAGCGGGCCCGGCCGGAGCGGCCGCTCCAACAGTTGCGGCGGCGGTTTCCGGAAAATCACCCGGTGCAGGCCATGTTACAAAAAGTGCCGCCGGAGGTGGAAGAACTCGGCGACCTGGTGGCCACCCTCAAAGAGGGGGAGGAGCCCCTCACGGAAGCCGAGGCTATTTTCTGGCTGCTGCATGAATTTCAGCAAGGCTTGGCGAGGGGGCGGTTTTGAAGAGCGGCGGCGTGGACATCCTGGTGATCAACCTGATGCGCCTGGGAGATCTGGTGCAGACGACGCCGGTCCTGCGGCGTTTGCGGGCCGCGTTCCCGGAGAGTCGGGTGACGCTGGCCGCGATGGATTTTTTCCAGGACATGGCCCGGCTGCTCCCCAACGTGGACCGGCTGGTGCCCTTTCCCAGCGGCCCCCTGGCCGTGCTGCTGGATCAGGAGGCCGGCTGGCCGGAAGCGGCCCAGCAGTTGGGGGAATGGCTGGGGCAAAATTTTCCCCGGCCTCCGGACCTGGTGGTGAATCTGACGCCCAACCGGCTGGGGGGTATTCTGGCCTATGCCACCGGTGCGCCGGAGATCCGGGGGATGGCGGTGACCAAAACCTGGGAGGTGCACACCAGCCCGGCGTGGGCCAGTTATGCCCTGATTGTTTCCCGGGCCCGCCAGGCCAATCCCTTTAATCTGGTGGACCTGTTCCTGCGGGAAGGGGGGCTCACCCCGGACGGGATGGGACTGGAATTGGCGGTACCGCCGGAGGCCGAGGCCGAGGTGGCAGAGGCTCTGAAGGGACTCAATCTGCCCGCGGGGA
>CAZLRL010000101.1:0-8365 GCA_964561645.1 uncultured Desulfobacterales bacterium | reverse complement strand
AGGGGGGTACGGCATTCCAGGCCCGCAGGCTGGCCAGCTGGCGGTGGGTTCCCCGGGCCAGATGCAGGAGGCCCACCAGACGACCGCCCTGCAAGGCCAGAAAGGTGTTACGGCCGTTGGCGTGCAGCAGATATTGTTTGAAGGCTTCCACCCCTTCATCAAAAGACGGTCTGAAGTCCTCCCGATAAAAAAGCAGAGACGGCCAGCGTTTCTGGTAGGTTTCCGGAGGCAGGCCCGAGGGAATGAAGGCAAACCCGGTGAACAGGGGGCCGCCTTCGATGGAGTAATAGAGCAGGCGCTTGAACAGCCGCCAGGCCCGGATCAGGGCCTCTTCCTGGCGGCTGCCCGGCATCTCACAGCGCTGCAACCGCCGCTCCGAATGGAGCAGGGAACCGATGTAGGGGGTGTCCTGGGCGTCCAGCTTGATGGTGGCGCAGGGGGCCCACCTGAGGCTCTGGAGATAGCCCGCCACCACCTGTTCCTCCAGGGAGTAGGGGGTAAACAGGGGAAAACCCTGGTGGGCCTCCAGGGGAATGATCAGGTGCTGCAATACCAGGCGGCCGAAGAGCATGCTCAGGAAGCGGAGGTGGAAAGGGGACAGGACGTAGGTCTGGGGCGTGGTCAAACGGAAGACGCAGGGTTGGCCGGCCAACTCCAGGTTGAGCACATGGTTCAACCCTTCGCCGTCGCCGGGAAGATTGGGATGGATGGCGCCTGTGACCGGAAAATCCTGCTCCCTAAAATGCATGGTGAAACAGGGAAAGAGCTCCAGGCCGCGGGAGGTCTTGGGGTCGGGCAGGAAGGTCGCGGCGTCCTCCCAGGCCACGCTGCAGGTGGTGACGTCGTGGACCAGACGCAGCACTTCGGGGGAATCGATGAGATAGCGCAGGCGGTCCCTTAATTCCCGGGTGGAGGCCGCAGACAAGTGGCCGGATCGACCGGTGGAGGCCGATTTCTTTTTCATGGAACTATTGTCCCCGAACGCGTCCCGGGGGTCAAGACTAAGACCGAGTTGCCGCCATAAACGCGCTCAGGTCCCGGGCATAATCCCGGGCCCGGGACGAGAGGTCCGGCCAGTCCAGGGTGAGAAGGCGCCGGTCCTGGAGCAGCCAGCGTCCGGCTACCATGACGTGGCGGACGTCGGCGCTTCTGGCCGCATAAATCAGATGGGAACAGGGGTCGTACAAGGGCGTGAGATGGGCCTGGTTCACGTCCACCACGATGAGGTCCGCCTGTTTTCCCGGAGACAGGGTGCCCACCCGGTCCTCCAACCCCAGAACCCGGGCGCCTTCCCGGGTGGCCAGGGCCAGAACTTCAGGAGCCGGCAGCACCGTGGGGTCGCCCTGCCAGACCTTGTGGAGCCGGGCAACCAGGCTCATTTCCCCGAAAAGGTCTAGGTTGTTGTTGGAGGCGGCGCCGTCGGTCCCCAGACCCACGGGGACGCCCCGGGCCAGCAGTTCCGGGACGGGGGCCACGCCCGCGGCCAGCTTCAGGTTGGATTCGGGGCAGTGGCTGACCTTGACGCCGCGGCGGGCCAGAATTTCCATATCGCCGGGCTCAAGCCAGACGCCGTGCACCACCACGGTGAGCTCATCCAAAAGCCCCAGACTGTCCAGGTAGGCCGCGGGGCTCATCCCGGTTTGGGCTTTCAATTCCTCCACCTCTAAGCGGGTCTCGGCCAGATGAATAAACCAGGGGACGCCGCGGTCGCGGGTCAGGGCCTTGGCGCCTTGCAGGGTCTCAGGGCCGCAGGTGTAAGGGGTGTGGCAAAAAAGGGCGGAGGTGATGAGTTCCGAGCCCTCGGGTTGGGATTCCAGGAAATGGGCCGCGTGTTTCAAATTGTCTTTGGGGTTGGGCACCCCGGGGAAAGGAAAATCCACGAGACCCTGGGCCACCACGGCCCGCAGCCCCGCGTCTTGAAAGGCCCGGCGCACCTCGGCCTCATAAAAATAGCCGTCCGCCACCGTGGTAATGCCCCCCCGGATCATTTCGGCCGCGGCCAGAAGCGCGCCCCAATAGACCTTTTCCCGATCCAGCCAGCCGCCCTCGGCCGGAAAAATCTTGTGGTGGAGCCAATCCTGCAAAGGGAGGTCGTCGGCCAGCCCCCGAAACCAGACCATGGGCGCATGGCAGTGGGTGTTGACCAGTCCCGGCAGCACCAGGGCCCCGCCCACATCAACGTGATCCTTGGCCAAAGGGAGCTCGGCGCGGTCACAGGCCTGGCCCACCGCCGCGATGCGCCCCTTGGATATAGCCACGAAGCCGTTTTTAAGGGGTTTGGCGCCGGGCTCCAGAGTAAGGACCAGGGCTGGGTAAATAAGGGTGTCGTACATTTTCAAAGAAAGGGGTGAAGCTAAGAATCTAATGAATCCAAAGAGCCTCTGGCAAAATGTAGCCGCGAGGCTAAGCCTGCGCCTTGGGCACGGCAAGCCGTGCCCCTACAATAAAATACTTGTCTGACGGCAACTTGGTATTAGCCGGTGGCAGAAAAAGCTGGGTGAAAAGTCACCACGCCATGAGGAATGTGTTCACTAAACGGTAAAACCAGCAAGTTCTCGGGCGGCACCCCTTCATGACGTAAGTCCGGGGGATTTTTGAAGCCGAACCGTTCGTAGTACCCGGGATCGCCCACCAGCACACAGCCCTGGGCTCCTAATGTTTTCAATAAGCCCAGACCCTCATTAAGGAGAGATTTTCCGCACCCTTGTTTCTGAAACGCCGCCAAAACAGAGACAGGACCAAGGCCATACCAATTATGACTCCCGTCAGAAATGGTTACAGGCGAAAATGCTACATGGCCAATCACTTTCCCATCAATCTCGGCTACCAACGAGACAGCAAGTGCATTGGCGGCTCGCAAGGCATTTACGATGAATGGCTCGGTCTGATGGCTATAGGGATGATCTTCGAACGCCGCCTTGGTGATCTTGAATATTACTTCAACATCCGACTGCGTCTCATTACGTATAATCATGCTCAATTCCACCTTAGGTCATGGGCTTATTTATAGATAACTTACGTTATCGATCACTTGGCGGGGCTATTTGGCGGAGCGGGTTGGGAAGGGGGCAAAGCAGAGCCCTGGGTTCTTCTCGCTAACCTATTTCACCTGGTAATATCCACCGGTGCACCGGATTTCTCTTCCACGGCTCTCAGGAAGGCCAGCCAGTTGATCCGGCCGGACAGGCCCTTGGACTCCAATTTTTTCAGGGCGTATTGAAACATGTCCCCCACCCGGAAGTAGATGTCTTCGTGTACTTCGATGAAAATGCGGCCGTTGAGATAGCCGAATTTCACCGGCTCATAGATAACCTTGACTGTGGTCCCCACCGGGGTGATATCGAAGAGTTCCTTGATGTCCTCGGGATAGTGGCGGATACAGCCGTGACTGACCAGGCGGCCCACTCCCATGGGCCAGGCGGTGCCGTGCAAACCGTAGTTGGACAGCCCCAGCCAGTGGCTGCCCACCGGGTTGTCCGGACCCGGGGGCATCACCGTCATGCCGTATTTCGCCTGCAGACCCTTGGGAATGCGCCAGGAGGGATTCTCGGCTTTGTTCTGCACCCGAAAACTTTTGCCGATGGGCGTCTTGAAGTCCAGGACGCCGATGCCGATGGGAAAGGTGCGCACCTCGCCTTTGCCGGGAAAAAACCGGTAGCCCCTCAGTTCGGCCACATTGATGAGGTAACCCGGGGAATTGGTCGTTTCCGGCAGCACCCATTGAGTGGGAATGACAATGTCGGTCTCCCAGGGGAGATAGAAGTGGTCCAGGGGCCAGTGGTACTTGGCCAATTCCCAAAAGCCCAGGTCGTATTGGCGGGCGATTTTATAGAGGTTTTCGTAACGCACGATGTGGTGGCTTTGAGGCTGGCCCACCACGGTGACCGCGTTGGGGTCCACGCCGGGGCCTTGGGGGAGACGGTAATGAAAGGGCCCGGCGCCGAAAGCAACGCTGCTGGCGGCAGCCCAGACCACAAGGAAAATCACAAGTATTCTTGCCATTATTGCCATCTCGTGTATTTTATATGAAAAAAATAAGCGGACAAAGGAAATAGTCTCGGCATGCCGCGGACGAGAGCCTTATGATCCTGGACGCCCATACCCATGTGTTTCCCCCGGAAATCTGCCGGGGGCGGGAGGATTTTTTTGCCGACGAGCCGGCCTTCAAGGCCCTCTACGGCACCCCCAAATCCCGCCTGGTGGACCCGGAAGAGATGATAGCCGTCCTGGAGGAAGAGGGGGTGGAGGCCGCGGTGGTCTCGGGCTTTCCCTGGCGGCAGGAACGCCTCTGGCGGCGCCAGCACGAGGTCATCCTGGAGGCCATGCGCCGCTGGCCCCGCAAGATTATCGGGTTTTGCAATGTGAATCCCCTGGACAAAGCCGCGGCCCGGGAGGTGGAACGCTGCCTGGCCGCAGGCTTTCGCGGGGTGGGGGAACTGGCCTGGTACGTGGACGACCCGGGGGAAGATCTGGCCTATTTCCTGACGCCGCTGGCCGAGCTCTGCCAGCATTTCGGCGTGCCCCTGCTGCTCCATATGAACGACCCGGTGGGCGCCCCTTATCCCGGCAAGGCGGCCATCCGGCTCGAAACCGTGTACGGCTTGCTGAAAAGAT
Source organism: uncultured Desulfobacterales bacterium (assembly GCA_964561645.1). Taxonomy (GTDB): domain Bacteria; phylum Desulfobacterota; class Desulfobaccia; order Desulfobaccales; family 0-14-0-80-60-11; genus JBGSLA01. The sequence goes on along the minus strand of CAZLRL010000101.1, from coordinate 3,751 downwards.
TCCCGGCAATCGACTGGATCCTGGCCCATTGGGGCGGGGGCCTGCCTTTTTACGGGCTGTTGAAGAAGGAGGTCCCCGAGGTCTTCCAGCGGGTGTACTTCGACACCGCGGCCTCGCCCTATCTTTATCGACCGGAAATCTATCGTCTGGCCGCCGAAATGGTGGGGCCGGACAAAATTCTCTTCGGCAGTGATTATCCCCTGCTGCCGGTGAAACGCTATCTAAAGGAGATGGATGACGCCAAACTCTCAGAGGACTGGCGCCAGATGATATTGGGCCAGAATTTGGCCCGTTTGCTGGAGTGGTGAATTCAGGGGGCGCCGGAGAGCGCCGCTTCCCCGTCCTCCCCCAAGAGCTTAAAGGACGCGTCGGTGTATCATATTTCACACGTGTTAGTGTTAGGTTCAGGGTTGGCGGGGTTGAGTTACGCCCTGAAAGTAGCCGACTTTGCCACGGTCAACATCGTTACCAAACGGGAAGTCACGGAAACCTCCACCCGCATGGCCCAGGGGGGCATTGCCGCGGTGCTCAGCCCGGAAGACAAATTTGAATATCATATTCAAGACACCCTCACGACCGGGGAGGGCCTGAGCCATCCGGACATCGTCGAGATGGTGGTGGAGCAGGGGCCGGAGCGGATTCACGAACTGGTAACCCTGGGAGCCCACTTCGATGTCGGCGCGTCCAACGGCTTCGATCTGGCCCGGGAGGGCGGGCATTCCCATCGCCGCATCATTCATGCCCACGATATGACCGGGGCCGAAGTGGAGCGTATCCTGGTGGAAAAAGCTTCGGCTCACCCCAACATCCAGATCTTTGAGGACCACATGGGCGTGGATCTCATCACCCGGGAAAAAATGGTGCGCCGCGGCGGCATCGTCACTAATGCCGAGGAGTCCTGCCTGGGGGCCTATGTCCTCAACACCAAAACCGGGGTGGTGGACACCTTTCTCTCGGCCATCACCCTGTTGGCCACCGGCGGCGCGGGCAAGGTTTACCTCTATACCAGCAACCCGGACGTAGCCACCGGGGACGGCGTGGCCATGGCCTACCGGGCCGGGGCCTGGATCGGCAACATGGAGTTTGTGCAGTTCCACCCCACCTGCCTTTTTCATCCGGCCGCCAAGAATTTTCTGATTTCCGAGGCCCTGCGGGGGGAAGGCGCCATCCTCAAGGACTACCAGGGCCGGGCCTTTATGGAACGGTATCATGCCCTGAAGGATCTGGCCCCCCGGGACGTGGTGGCCCAGGCCATCGACCATGAACTGAAGATCAGCGGCGCTGAGTGCGTCTACCTGGATATCAGCCACAAAGACGCTGACTTTGTCAAAAAGCGCTTTCCCAATATTTACCAGAACTGTCTGGAATTCGGCTTCGACATGACCAAGGAGCCCCTGCCGGTGGTGCCCGCGGCCCACTACATGTGCGGCGGGGTGGTCACCGACGCCTGGGGCCGCACCACCCACGACAACCTCTTCGCAGTGGGCGAAGTGAGCATGACCGGTCTCCACGGGGCCAACCGCCTGGCCAGCAACTCCCTCCTGGAGGCCCTGGCCTTGAGCCACCAGGCGGCTCTGGCGGCCAAGGAAACTTTGCCGCACCTCAGGGAGCCCAACGAATCCCTGGTGCCGGAATGGAACCCCGGCGGCGCCACGGACAGCGACGAAGCCGTGGTGGTGTCCCACAACTGGGACGAGATCCGGCGCATGATGTGGAACTACGTGGGCATCGTGCGCACCGACCGGCGGCTGCACCGGGCCCAGCATCGCATCGACCTCATTCAGCAGGAGATCAACGAGTATTATTGGAATTTTTTGATCACCAGCGATCTGTTGGAACTGCGCAACATCGCCACCGTAGCCGAGCTCATCATCCGCATGGCCCTGAATCGCAAGGAGAGTCGGGGCTTACATTACAATCTGGATTACCCCCAGCGGGATGACGTCAATTTCAAGCGGGACACCCTGTTGTCGTCAGGAGGATGGCATTAATGCCGGGGGAAAAAATTCTCCTGGTGGACGATGATCCCACCGTTCTTAGGACCCTGAGCCGGTTTCTCACCAGCCAGGGGTACACCGTGGCCGCCGCGGCCAGCGGGCAGGAAGCCCTGGCCGCCCTCCAAAAGGAAAATATTCCCCTGGCCATTCTGGATTTGATGCTGCCTGATTTTTCCGGCCTGGAACTTCTCGCCCATGTGCGGGAGAATTCCCCCGATACCGAGGTCATCTTGTTCACCGGCCTGGGAGCTCTGGACAGCGCGGTTCAGGCTCTCCGCCTGGGCGCGTACGATTATTTGGTGAAATCGGAATTACGGCTGCCGGAACTCCAGAGTGTGGTGGACCGGGCCCTGGAGCGGCGGCGCCTGGCCCTGGCCAACCGGGAACTCCTGGAGGATCTGAAACAGGCCCAGGAGGAACTGGCGGCTACCCGGGCCCGGGAGTTGACCCAAATTCGGCGCATCGGCGAAACTCTGGCCCGGCCCCTTACGACCCAGGAATGGGCGGACGGCCTGCTAGACCTTATCTGGGAGAGCCTCCCCCTGGTCCTTTTGGGCATCAGGCTCCAGGGCCAGGAAAACCTGGAGCTGAACGTCGTCTCCCGCCATCTTGCCACTATCCCCGCCCAGGCTCAGGAGCAATTCGACCGCTGGCTGAACTTCCAGATTCAGGAGGAAATTCAGACCCGCGCTGCTAAGCCAACCCCAAATAACCCTCTGTCCCCGCCCTGTCCGGAAGTCTTGCGACAGCGGGTGCAGGCCGGGGAAGTCCTGGGGTTGGTAGCCGCAGGACGAGATGAGCCCTTCTCTTCGGAGGAGGTGGAACTCTTTCGCATTTTTGCCCTGCAGGGCGAAGCGGCTTTAAAAAATTTGCTTCTCTTTGAGGAAGTGAAAAGCCTGGCCATCCGGGACGGTCTCACCGGCCTTTACAACTATCGTCATTTTCATGAAGTGCTGACCCACCAGGTGGAGGTGAGCCGCCGCTACGATTGGCCCCTGTCCCTGTTGTTTCTGGACATCGACGATTTCAAGAAAATCAATGACACTCTGGGCCACCCGGAGGGGGACCTGGTCCTCAAGGCCCTGGCTGCCTTTCTACAGACTCACGTGCGCCATGCCGACATGATCTGCCGTTACGGCGGCGAAGAGTTTGTCGTGCTCATGCCGCAATCCACCCTGGTCCAGGCCTTCCAATTGGCAGACCGTCTGCGGGAAGAAATCGCGGCCAATCCCTTTCCTTTGAGCCAGGGGCAGGTCCATTTCACGGTGTCCATCGGCGTAGCCACCCTGGAAAATCACCTGATCGGCGAAGATCTGGTGAAAAGTGCGGACGCGGCCCTCTACCGGGCCAAACAATCCGGCAAGAACCGGGTCTGCTGCCCCGAGGGGCGGGAAGTTTAGCATGTAGGGCGGGCTCTGCCCGCCGGTTTTCATCGCTTCGGTGAACCATATTGCCCGCAAGTGACCGTAAGGTTCACCAGAAATTCTTTATTCTCATAGGGCGGCCCGCGGCCGCCGCTGTTGGCGTATCTGGCACGCTCCGTAAGGGCACGGGGAAGTGAGTATTTAAGGCGTAGGGCGGGCGTCTCGCCCGCCGACTAGGAGGGATCCAAAATTGGCGGGCGGGACGCCCGCCCTACGCTTACTTTTGTCCTCTTTGTTATGGTTTTTTTGGCAATAAATAGAAAAGGGCGGGGAAACATCCCCGCCCTCTTTATTTTTTCGAGAAAGACTGATCCCAGCCCGCTCAGGCAA
>CAZLRL010000100.1:0-8377 GCA_964561645.1 uncultured Desulfobacterales bacterium | reverse complement strand
ATAAAGCCCGGGATAAAGCGCTGGGTCTGCGTTTCAGCCCCGGCTATTGCGACTGGCCGGTGACGGAACAGAAAAAGCTGTTTGAATTGCTGGAGCCGCATAAAGCCGGCATAGAATTGACCGAGTCCTGCCTCATGCAGCCGCGCAAGTCCATCTCCGGGGTCATACCTTTATTTTCGACGGATAACGGCCATGAACAGAGTGATTACAATCCCTGCTGGGAATGCAAAAAAACGGATTGTATTGCCAGACGGATATAACCACGAGGGAGGAAGTCAATTTGAAAGTTCGCAAAGGCCTGTCCGGGGGGCAGTATCAGCCCCTCAGCGAGGGCGACATTGAACAATTGCACCAGACTATACTCAAAGTATTCGCAGAAATCGGAGTTCAGGTAAATTTTCCCGAAGCCCGCCAACTTTTTAAGGATGCCGGCGCCGAAGTCGACGACGACAGCCGCATCGTCAAAGTTCCCGCCCCACTCTTCCAGGAATTGATTGACCGGGCCCCGGACACGGTGACCCTGTACGGCCGCGGCGACGACGGCGAACTCGATTGCGAGATCGGCGGCGACAAGGTCTATATCGGCACCGGCGGCACCGCGCTCAATGTGCAGGAATCGGGGGAAAACGGCGCCCGGCGCTCCCGGCTGGAGGACATCAAGCGGATCGCCCGGCTGGTGGAGGCCCTGGATAATATTCATTTTTACATGCTCAATGTCTACCCCAACGACCTGCCGGTGGAGGAGGTGGACGTCAACCGCTTCGGCGCGGCCTTAAACCGCACCCGCAAGCACGTCATCGGCGGGGTGTATACCGTGGAGGGCGTGCGCCAGGTCATCCGCATGGCGGAGCTCATCGCCGGGTCTCCGGAAAAGCTCCGGGAGCGCCCCTTTATCTCCATGGTCACCTGCCCCATCAGTCCCTTTAAATTAGACGGCGCCTACGGCGAATTGACTATGGAAGTGGCCCGCAACCGCATTCCGGTGGTGGTGCCCACCGAGCCCTTGTGCGGGGCCACCGCGCCCATCACCCTGGCGGGCAATCTGGTGGTGCAAAGCGTGGACAGTCTGGCCGGAGTGATGCTCACCCAGTTGGCCAACCCCGGCACCCCGGTGTTTTTCGGCTGCATCTCCTCGATTACGGACTTGCGGGATATGAAATATCTCTCAGGCGCCATCGAGATGGGTCTGATGAACGCCGCCGCGGCCCAGATGGCCCGCTTCTACAAGCTGCCGCTCTATTCCACCGCGGGCATGTCCGACTCCAAGGTGACCGATGCCCAGGCCGGTTATGAAACAGCCCTGACCACCCTGCTGGTGGCCCTGGCGGGGGGCAACCTGATTCACGACGCCGCGGGTTTTCTGGAATTTTGCATGACCGCGTCCTATGACAAGCTGGTCATTGACAACGAAATCAACGGCATGATCATGCGGGCGGTGGAAGGCATCAAGGTCGATGAAGACACTCTGGCCTTTGATTTGCTCAAGAAAGTGGGGCCCGGCGGCCACTTCGTCGCGGCCCGGCACACCCGCCGACACATGCGCAGCGCACAATACCAACCCCAGCTCAGCGACCGCAACAACCGGGACAGCTGGGAAGACGCCGGGGCTCTGGATACCAAAGCCCGGGCGGCCCAGAAGGTTCGGGAGGTGTTCTCCCAGCCTGAACAACCCGTCCTGCCCTCGGAGGTACGGACCCGGATCAATCAGGAAATTCCCGGGCTGCAGCCCGGGGTCATGTAAGGCAGACAGCTAGTAATTTTAAAACCTTACCTAAAGGAAAATTAGGGGGACCAGGGTTAATTTTTCATGACCATCCCCCCTTTAGAACCATCGCCCCTTGAGCCCTTTGGCTCTCTCAAAAACTGGAAAGATTCGGTGGGGCGGGCCTCCGTGCCCGCCAAGACTATGGGCGGCCAGGGACGGCCGCCCCACCGGAATGCGGCCTGTGAACAAACTTTTTAAGCAAATCTTCCCTATTGCCGCAGGCTTTACCGTGAGAATCCCCCTGTAGGGACATACCCATGTGTCCGCTGGTTTGGGCGGACACGCGGGTCCGCCCCTACGAGAAGATTCGCATTTTGCGAAGGGTGGCCGAGGTTGGCCAAAAGGATTTTCCCTCATTCATTTCCGGAGGCTTCGCAAACTTAAGCTCGCGGCTACATTAAAAAGGAGTTAATTGCAGTGCCGTTCACTTAAGAGTGCTGCCGTAGGGGCAGGGTCTCCCTGCCCTCGGGATGGATTACTATGCTTAGGCGGGGAAACCCCGCTACACAAAGATGACCGCACCTCGCTTAACTGAACAGCATTGAAGTTAATTACCCGAAAGGCAAGCAACTTTTTAATTAACTACCTGTAACTGTTAAGAAAACACGACACGAAAAGAACTGCTTATGATCATTATCGGAGAAAAAATCAACGCCACCCTGGGTCCGGTAAAACCCATTATCCTGGAGCGGGACGCGGCTGGTCTTCTGAAGCTGGCCCGGGAGCAGGCCGAAGCGGGGGCCAATTTTCTGGACGTCAACGTGGGCACCGGCGTGGGGTCCCAGGCCGAGGAAGTGGAGGCCATGAAGTGGGCCGTTTTAACCATTCAGGCCGAAGTGGAAACCCCTCTGTGTCTGGACAGCGCCGACCCCGCGGTCTTGGAGGCGGGCCTGCAGGCCAATTCCCGGCAGCCCTGCATGATCAATTCCACCAGCGGGGAACCGGAGAAGCTGGCGGGCATCGTGCCCCTGGCGGCGAAATACCAGACCATGCTGGTGGGCCTGACCATGGATGAAGCGGGCATTCCCAAAACCGTGGAGGACCGTCTGCGGGCGGGGGAGAAAATCGTCGCGGCCTGCGAAAAAAGCGGCGTGCCCGTAAAGCAACTGCTGTTCGACCCCCTGGTCCTGCCGGTCAGCACCGACATTACGTACGGCCTGGTGACGCTCAAGACCATAGGCCGGCTGAAGGCCGCATATCCCGAGGCCAAAACGGTCCTGGGACTGTCCAACATTTCCTACGGCCTGCCGGCCCGCAGCCGCCTCAATGTGGCCTTTTTGCACATGGCCATCGCCTACGGGCTCGACGCGGCCATTATTGACCCTCTGGACGAAGAACTGATGGCCGCGGCGACCACCGGCGAGGTCCTGGTGGGCCGGGACCGGCATTGCCGCCGCTACACCCGGGCTTTTCGCCAAAAATAGGAGGTTGAAGTGATCGATTCCTTTCGGGAAGGTGTCTTGGTAAAACCTTACGAACGCTTGAACCAGGAGCAAATAGAGGCGCTGGACAAGGCCTCGCTGCAGATTCTGGCTGAACCCGGGGTGTGGTGTTACAACGAACGGGCGGCCAAGCTGTTTCAGTCCCACGGCGCCCAGGTGGCCGAGGAGCAGGAAAAAGGCGGCACCGTGTGGCGCATCAGGTTTCCCGCCGGTCTCATCAAGGAGGCCGTGGCCAAAGCGCCCAGCCAACTGGTGTTGGGAGCCAGGACCCCGGAAAACCGGTTGTTCCTGGACGCGGAGGTGCCCCGGGCCTATTTCGGTTCCGGCTCGGAAGCCAACATCTGGATAGAAACGGAACTGGAGGAGTTCGTCAGCGCCAGTGACGGCCAGGCCAGGGTGACCCTGCCGCGCTACAAGGAACTGCGGGGCAATACCCGCCTGCTGTGCCGGGCCGCCAAGTTGTGCGACAAACTGGAGCATCTGGATTTCTTTATCCGGCCTCTGAATATCCAGGACCCCGAGATAACCAACGCCAACCATGACGTCAATAAATTTTTCGCCAGCCTCAACAACATTTCCAAGCATGTGCAGGCGGGGTTGACCGAATTGGACGCCCTGCCGGATATAGTGCGGCTGGGGGAAATCATCGCCGGCGGCTCCGAGGCCCTGCGGAAAAATCCGGTGGTCTCCTTTATCGCCTGTGTGTTCAAAAGCCCCCTCCAGATCGTGGCCGACACCGCGGACAAGGTTTTCGGCATCGTGGAGGCCGGTCTGCCCCTGGTGATTTCATCTTCGCCCCAGGGCGGCTCCTCGGCCCCCATCCAGGAAGCGGGCATGGTGGCCCAGATCAACGCCGAAATCCTGGTGGGCGTCACCCTGACCCAGCTCATCAAAGAGGGGGCGCCGGTGCTGTACGGCAGTGTGCCGGTGCGGGCCCGGCTGGACGACCTGCACGACCTGTACGGTTGTCCGGAGTTCAATCAGTACAACGTCGACTGCGTGCAAATGGCGCGCCATTACCGCCTGCCGTGCTATTCCACCGCCGGGGTGGGCGACGCCAAGGTTCCCGGTATGCAGGCCCTGTTCGAGAAGCTGTTCACCCACATGTTCATGGCCATGACCGGGGCCCAATACATCCATTACGCCTTCGGTTTGCTGGACCGCACCAACACCTTCTGTCCGCTGCAGGCGGTGCTGGACAACGAGCAGATCGGCAAAATCAAGCACACCCTGCGGGCGCCCAAGGTCGATGCCGACGATATCGAGGGGGCCTGGGAGATGGTCAAAAAGGTCATGGCTTCCAGCCACCGGCTCTACACCCGGCATGTGCGCAAGGCCCTGCACCGGGGGGAGGTTTCCAGCCCCTATCAGTTTGAAACCCGGGAGATGGAAGACAAGGTCATCCAAAACGCCATGGATTATATGCAGCGTCTGGAAGCCGAGCCGGCCTCGCATCTGGACCAGGCGACGGTGGAGCAGATTTTTAAGGAAGTTCCGGGGATTTTGCCTCATCTGAAAGAATTTTAGGAAAAGGAGAAACCTTTGGATAAACAAGAACTTTTCGACAAAATCGCCTTTAACGTGGTGCAGGGGAGGCTGGAGGCCGCCGACGAAGGCTTCGATCCGGGATTGGAAGGCCAGCCTGGCGTCACCGAACTGATGGAACAAGCCCTGGAGCAGGAAATCGATCCCAAGGAGATTCTTATGGGCCCGCTGACCTCTTCCATGGAGGTGGTGGGGGAAAAATTCGAGTGCAATGAATATCTGATCCCCGACATGCTGGCCTCGGCCGAATGCGTGGGGCTGGCCATGGATATGCTGGCGCCCCATCTGATCAAGGCCGGCGTCAAGACCAAGGGCAAGTTTATCATCGCCACAGTGGCCGGGGACCTGCACGACATCGGCAAAAACATCGTGGCCATCATGCTGAAGGGCGCGGGCTATGAAGTCATCGATCTGGGGACCGACGTGCCCACCGACCGCATCCTGACCGCGGTCAAAGAACACCAGGCGCCCTTTATCGGGCTGTCGGCGCTGCTGACCACCACCATGCGGGTCATGGGCGAGGTGGTGGAGAAACTGAAGGCCGAAGGCGTGCGGGACCAGATCAAAATCCTGATCGGCGGCGCGCCCACCTCAAAGGAATTCGCGCAGCAGATCGAAGCGGATGCCTACTGCAAGGACGCGTTTCAGGCCATCGATGTTTTGAAAACCTACGCAGCCTGACTCTTGGCACCCAAACAAGCAGGGCACCCTTTATGGGCCCATCCACCGGGTGGGGGCGGGGGTGAGGACTATGGGGAGGATTTAGTACTATGACGGAAAAGACAGCCTATACCCAGGCTTTTCAAACCGGCAAATATGAAAAAGCCTCCGGACTTATCGGAAAATATGACAATGTCCGGCGCTTCTGGGAGGACCAGGTCACGGGCTACTCTATGCGCCCGGCCCTGAACAATCTGGTGGAGCGCAAACGGCATCACCTGGAAAGGATACGCGTCATCGATCTGGGCTGCGGCGGCGGCGACGGCTACGACCAGTTGATGGGAGTGACCACCAAGGATCCCGGCCTCTATGAATGGATAACCGCGGCCATCACTTCGGACATGCTGAAGGAATATGTGGGGCTGGACCTCAACCCCGACCTCATCAAGCAGGCCGAAGAGTACCATGCCAACAATCCCAAAACGCGGTTTTACATCGGCGACCTGTCGGAAGGACTGCCGGACGTAGTTAAGGAGGAGCCGCCCTTTGACGTGTACTTCACGTCGTACGGGACTTTATCCCACTTCCATGATGATCAGACCGCCAAGATTATTGCTGACATTTGCCGCCACGCGCCCGATCAGGCGATTTTCATGGGCGACTGGCTGGGGCGCTACTCCTATGAGTGGCAGGACCTCTGGCACCATCCCGCGGACCAGGAATATTTCATGGATTACCGCATTTCCTACATTTACCCCGAAGAAATCCGCGACCAGGTGGAAGTCGCCTCCTTCCCCCTGCGACTGATCACCCGGGATGAGGTCCTGAAGATCATCGATCAGGCTTCCCGGGAGGCCGGGGTGGAACTCAAGCCGCTGAAATTTTTCGACCGCTCCGTCTTGATCGGCCGCCACATGGACACCGGAGACTATAACGTCAATTGTCCCAAAATACGCCTGCCGATAAATTCGCTCTTTGAAGGGTATTGCCGCACGGAACTGGAAAGCCTGTTAATCGATTACGTCCCGCGCCAGGGCTTTGATTATCTGAACAATTTTTTTGAAATGTTTTTCATGTGCACCAACACCCTGGTGAAATACACCATTGACCTGCTCAGCGCCTATGACACCGAGAAAGAAACATTTCGCAGCATACCCGACGTGCAGCCCTTCTATCCCGAACCCTTGAAAAGGGGTATGGATACCATGCGGCGGGTGGTCCAGGGCATCGGCTGGGTCAGTTACGGCGATGTCCGGTCCAACGTCATCGAGTCTATTTTGGGCTATACCCTGCGCCAGCTGGAAATGGACCTGCAGCCGGGCATGGGCGTGGGGCACGGACTGATCGGCATTTTCGAAATTCGCAAATAAATTTAACTACCTTATACTGGAGTAATTATTGTGGCAGGATTTGTCGTTATTTATGGAGACCCCAACAAGAGGGAACTGGAATCCATGTTCGCCAAAATCAGCCATCGGGGACCCGCGCACCAGGATATCTTCACCGCTCTCCCCGTCATGATGGCCCAGAATTACCTGGAGGCGGATCTGGCCGCCACTCTTAAAAAATCGGGGATTTTTGCCAACCTCGAGGCCGACGGGATGACCATCTGTTACGACGGGCAGATGGGCAACTGGCAGGAGCTGGGGCCCAAATACGGGGTGGAGGACGGCCCGTTCCGGGAACCGGCGTTGCTGCTCAAGCTGTATCAGCAGTTCGGCAGAGACATGTTTCAGCATTTGCCGGACGGCATCTTCGCGTTTGTCATCCGGGACGGAAAAAGGCTGCTCGCGGCCCGGGACCTTCTGGGCATCAAGACCCTGTTTTACGGCCGCAAAAACGGCAACCTGTATCTGGGTTCCGAACTCAAGAGCCTGACGCCGGTCACCGACGACGTGCATTCCTTCCCCGCGGGCCACTACATGGACGAGCGGGGGCACCTGACCAGGTACGCGGCCCTGCCCCAGAAACCGCCCTCCCCTTTTCATGCCGACCTGGACGAGATGATCCGGCAGGTCAAGCGCCTCATCCAGAAAAGCTTCGACAACCGGGTGGACTTCCGGGTGCCCACGGCCAGCCTGCTCAGCGGCGGCATTGACAGCAGCGTCATCGCGGCTTTGGCCTGCGACGCGGTCAAAAAGAAGTTCGGGGCAGGGGCCCGCTTGAAGACTTTCTCCCTGGGGGTCGGGGAAAGCCAGGATATCCTGAACGCCCGTCTGGTGGCGAAGCATCTGGACACCGATTATCACGAATATATCGTCAGTCTGGAAGAACTCCTGAAGGTGCTGCCCGAAGTGGTTTACTACCTGGAATCCTTCGATCCCTCCCTGGTGCGCAGCTCCGCGTCCAATTTTCTGATCTCCCAGTACGCCCGCCGGGAGGGCACCCAGGTGCTGCTGTCCGGCGAAGGCGGGGACGAGGTTTTCTGCGGCTATATCTACCTCAAGGACTACCCCGCGGAAGAGATTTTCGCCCGCCAGATGGAGTGTATCGGCTTTCTCCAAAAAAATGCCTCTCTGCGCCTGGACCGCATGAACCAGTGCCACAGCGTCAAGGTGGTGGCGCCCTTGATCTCCGGGGAACTGCTGGACTACTCCCTGGCCATCCCGCCGGAATACAAGCAAAAACCGGAGGGCGGCGAAAAGATCGAAAAATGGATTTTCCGCAAGGCCTTCGAGGACAAGCTGCCGGACGCCGTGGTCTGGCGGCTCAAACAGGAATTTTCCCAGGGGTCGGGCTCCGCGGACGTGCTGCCCCAACATTTTGAAACCGTGTTCAGCGACGAAGAACTGGCCGAAACCCAGGCCCAATTCCCCATGGTCCGGAGCAAAGAAGAACTCTATTACTTCAAGATCTTCACCGAACACTTCGGCACCGGCAAGGCCGTGGACACCGTGGGCCAGTGGGTTTGCTTATGAGCCTCTGGCAATATCTGTCATTCTGAGGGAGCGCCGCGACCGAAGAA
>CAZLRL010000099.1:0-8382 GCA_964561645.1 uncultured Desulfobacterales bacterium | reverse complement strand
GGCCAGCCGGGCTTTGAGCCGGTGGGCCAGGGCCAGGTGCCGGAGGCGGGTTCTAGCCTCCGGGGTGGCCAGAGGGCCCTTTTCTTCCAGACCTCGGATCAGGATGTCCACGACCTGGTCGTAATCGAGGCTGCCGGTGTTCAGGATCAGATCGTACCATTGATCGAGACCCCAGTCGCGGTCATAGTTGGCTTGAAGGTAGCAGGCTCGGTCCCCATCCACCTGTTTGATGAGCCGGGCCGCGGCGTCCCGGCTCAAGCGCTCCCGGACCATGACCCGTTCCAGGCGCACGTTGAGTGGAGCCAGCAGCCGCACCCGCAGGGCAAAGGGCACCTCCTGCAGCAGAAAAGAGCCGCCCCGGCCGATGAGCACCACGTTGTCCGCCTCGGCGTAGGTTAGGATCAGGGCTTCGGTCTGGGCCACGTAGCCGCGGTATTGCCAATCATGGCGTTCCCACAGGGTGGGACAGACTTCGTCCACTTCCCGGGCTACCCGTGCCCAGCGGCTGCCGGCCTTTTCCAGGTCCTGAAACAGCCGTTCCTTGTCGACAAACTGATAGCCCAATTGTTCGGCCACCCGCTGGCCGATCTCGTGGCCGCCGCTGCCATATTCCCGGGAAATAGTTAAAATCGCCACCCTCACCCCTCATCCGGCCGCCGGGCCGAGAGATTTTCCCCAGCAGAAGTCTCCGGTTTCCTGGTCTGTTTATTTTTGACTTTGCGAAAGACAAACCGCAGCCACAATTTGCCCGCCACAATCACCCCCAGGGCGAACACCGCTTCCATGGCATAGCGGAACCAAAGGGGCGGCTCCAGCCAGCTCACCACCGCGGGGTCGGTGAAGATCATCTCTCCGGCCACCCGGCCTAAAACCGCGGCCCCGATGTAAAGAATATAGGGATAGCGGTCCATCAGCATGGACAACAGGTTGCTGGTGAAAACCACGAAGGGGATGGACAGGGCCAGGCCGAAGAACAGGAGAAAAACATTGCCGTGGGAGGCGCCGGCCACGGCCAGGACGTTGTCGGTGCTCATGGTGATGTCCGCCACCATGATGAGCCACATAGCCTGGAGGAGGGTTTTGGCCTCCTGATCCGCCTGTTCGGGAGCGCCTTCCACAAAGAGCTTGACCGCGATCCAGATGATCAGTACGCCGCCCGCCAGCTTGAGGAATTGTATCTCCAGCAATTGGGCCACGAAAAAGGTGAGCACCACCCGCAGGAGCACCGCGGCCCCCGCGCCCAGGATGATGCCCCACTGGCGCTGTCGGCGGGGCAGGCTGCGCACCGCCATGGCAATGACCACGGCGTTGTCCCCAGCCAGAATCAGATCGATGATAACAATGTTGAGGAGGCCGGCAAAAAATTTCCAATCCAGTTTATCCAGGCCCCAGGCTGCCCAGTCCATTAGCCCCTCTTGGCATCAACCATATTTCAGACGGCTGTCCGGAAAAAAGGGGCCCCTGCGGGCAGGAGCCCCAGAAAAGAATCATTGATAAGAACGGACGCCTAAACGCGGGCCGGTTTTCGGTACCTACGCAGGCAAGAAGGGAAAGAAAGGCAGGTGAGCCGGGAGCAAGACCGGGTAATTCTATCCCGGTGGCCGGAGTTATTTGCCCCCAAAAAGCTTTTGCCAAAAGCCGGTGGAACGGGTCTCCCATTCCGATCTTTTTTGCGTAAACTCCTCATGCTCGGCTTTGATGACGGATATTCTCTCTTGCAGCTCTTGGGGGCTGGCATCCTCGGGTAGTCCCAAAGCGGTCTTGAGGTCGTCGATGATTTTTTGTTGGGCCTCCACCGCGGTAATAGCGTTACCCGCAAAACCGACTCCCAATATCCGTTTGATTTTTTCGAGTTCACTCATCCCGAACACCTCCGTTTAGGCTGGATATGGAAAAGCAAGAGCTTGTTGCCGGCATGAGCCTTTCTCTCGGCCAGCAGCCGGGAAAGGGAAAGCAATTATGGCCCTGTATAGACACCAGCGCTGCGGCGCGGATCGCCGCCAGCCAGAAATTTCTCCTAAAAATATTCTTGAGTTATCTCATTGTAAAACCATTCGGGTTCATAATACAACTGGAAAAGTCCCGGAATCCGGAAAAAGATATGCCGCCCAAAGCGCCGGAGCAGCCCCGCTCTGCCACCGAACCCCGGTCATTCCAGTAGGCCGGAAAAAAACCACTTCGCCGGTTGCATGGCAACCATGAGTTATTACAATTAAAAACGGTAGCATTAACCTACCTTTGTTCTGCCCCAAAGAAAGGAGGCGCTATGAACTACCAGGAAGCGGCCCGGGAACTCAAAGGAGCATTGCGTCTGAGAACTGAACCTTTGGGAGTAGCCTTTCTGAGTGAGGCCGCGGCGCTGCCGGAAAAAACCCGGCGGCCTTCTCAGGTGCTTGGGAAAAAAATCACCATTTGCCAAGGGGTTACCATGGCGCGGATTTACGGCTGGCCCGTGGGCCTGACCGCGGAAGATTTGATCTGTGTCCCTGGTATGCTGGCCTTCGGCCTGACCCCGGAGCCCGACCCGGGCCAGGAATTGGTCAGCCTGCTGTGCGATGTGGGTTTCCATGCGGATAAGGAGTCGGCTCGCAAGGAAGTGGAGGCGTTGACGCGCTTTGGCCCTCAGGAAATAGAGGCTGTGTACCTGGCGCCCCTGGAGCGCCTGGCCCTGGATCCGGATGTGGTGGCGGTTTATGGCAATCCGGCTCAACTCATGCGCCTCATTCAGGGGGCGGTTTTCGGTCTGGGGGAGCGGGTCCAGGGCGATTTCGGCGGCAAGGTGGAATGCAGCTCCTACCTCATAGGTCCCTGGAAAACCGGCCAGGTTCGGGTCGTCATGCCCGGCATAGGAGACCGCATCTTTTCCATGACCCAGGACGATGAACTGGTGGTCAGCTTCCCGGTCCGCCTCCTGGACAGCATCCTCAAAGGGATGGCGGAAGCGGGCAAGAAAATCGGGGCCCGCTACCCCATCACTGTTTACCAGAATTTCCAGCCGGAATTCCCTAAGCCCTACCAGGAACGGGCAAAAAAATGGGGAATCTTGTAGAATTGAGCGGGTGAGTCGGGCCTCAGTACCTGCCCTGGTTAGGTCTACAGAAAGGATCAGCTTGGAATTCAGACCCATAGTGCAGCGAGTGTTAAAGGAGCGGTATCTGCGCCGGGACCCGGAAGGCCAGGTGATCGAAACTCCCGAAGAGCTTTTCTGGCGGGTGGCCCGGGCCGTGGCCGCGGCTGAAGTGCAATATGGCGGCGAAGAAGCTGCGAATCGCCAGGCGGAAATATTCCATGAGGCTATGACCAGCTTCAAGTTCCTGCCCAATTCTCCCACCCTGATGAACGCCGGCCTGCCCCTGGGGCAGTTGGCCGCCTGTTTTGTCATCCCCATCGAAGACGACATGCGGAGCATCATGGAAGGGGCTAAAGACATGTCCCTCATCCATCAAACGGGCGGCGGCACCGGCTTCACCTTCACCCATTTGCGGCCCCGGGGAGACCAGGTGCGCAGCACCGGCGGGGTAGCCTCCGGTCCGGTAGGCTTCATGCGCATTTACGACGTCACCACCGAGGTGGTGAAGCAGGGAGGCCGACGCCGGGGCGCCAATATGGGCATCCTGAACGTGGACCATCCTGATATTCTGGAGTTCATCGAGGCCAAGGCGGAACACGGGATGCTCACCAATTTCAACCTCTCCGTGGGGGTGACGGATGCCTTCATGCAAAAAGTGGAAGACGATAAAGAGTACTCCCTGATCAACCCGCGCACCGCTCAGGAAACCAAGCGCCTGCCGGCCCGGGAGGTTTTTGATCTTATCTGCCAGTATGCCCTGGAAACCGGGGATCCGGGCCTGGTGTTTCTGGACGCCATTGAGCGGGCCAATCCCACCCCGGAGCTGGGACGGCTGGAGGCCACCAATCCCTGCGGCGAGCAACCCCTGCTGCCTTTTGAGTCCTGCACGCTGGGCTCCATTAATCTCTCCCGCTTGATAAGGGACGGCTCGCTGGACTGGGAAGAACTGGACCGGCTGGTAGAAATGGGCATCACCTTTCTGGACGACGTCCTTGACCGGAGCCACTACCCGCTGCCCCAGATCAGTGCTATCGTGCGGGCTAACCGCAAGGTGGGGTTGGGGGTCATGGGCCTGGCGGATATGTTTATCAAACTCAATATTGCTTACGATTCTAAGGAAGCCCTGGCATTAGCCGAAAAGATCATGACCCGCATTGGGGCAGCTGCAGTAGACCAGTCTCAGATCCTGGCCCAAAAGCGGGGTCCTTTCCCCAATTTTCAGCGCAGCCGCTATTTCAAAGGGGGCCAACCGCCCCGACGGCACGCCACGGTGACCACCGTGGCCCCCACCGGGACCATCAGCCTGATCGCCGGCGCGTCGAGCGGCATCGAACCTTTGTTTGCCGTGTCCTATCGTCGCCGGGCCCTGGAAGGGGAGGAATTCGACGAGGTGAACCCCTTGTTCCTGGAGAAGTTGCGGGACGCGGGCCTGGATGAATCCCGGTGGCTTTCACAGGTGCAGAAGACCGGGCGGGTGCGCCCCCTGGACGAGTTGCCGGAGGACCTCCGCCGCCTGTTTCCCACCACTTTCGAGGTCAGCGTGGATTATCAGGTGGAAATGCAGGCGGCCTTTCAAAAGCAGGTGGAAAATGCCGTGTCCAAAACCATTAATTTGGCCCCGGAAGCAACCCGGGACGAGGTGGCCCAGGCTTATTTTATGGCCCACCGTCTCGGTCTGAAAGGTATTACAGTGTATCGTTATGGCTCCAGGCCGGGACAGGTGCTGAGCCTCCCCCCGGAGAGGCTTACTTTGTCCCAGGAGTTCAGTGAGGAATGCCGCCAGTGTTCGGTGTAGCGACATGGCGGCTGCCGGCGTGCCGGGTTTGTCCCGACACTAGCGCCCCTATTTAAGGAGGAGGATATATGAAAAGCATTTCCCTGGTTGTGACCGCTATGCTCCTGGCCCTGTTGGCGGGGGGCACCCTGGCCTTCGGGCAGAACCTGGAGGCTCGGGGCATCGAGCAGTGCAACGACGGCCAGTTCGACCAGGCCATTTCCACCTTTACCCAGG
The DNA here is from genome assembly GCA_964561645.1 of uncultured Desulfobacterales bacterium. Lineage (GTDB taxonomy): Bacteria > Desulfobacterota > Desulfobaccia > Desulfobaccales > 0-14-0-80-60-11 > JBGSLA01. The sequence continues at coordinate 3,301 of CAZLRL010000099.1, read as the reverse complement.
GACTGAATCAAAAGCCCAACGACGCCACCCTGCACTACCTGCGGGGGAGAGCTTACGCTGCCAAGGGTCAATACGGCCAGGCCATGGAAGATCTCAACGCGGCCGTCAAATTTAAGCCCGATTATGGCCAGGCCTATTTCGCCCGGGCCATGGTGCTTGTGTACCAGGAGAATTATGACGCAGCCCTGGAGGACTTGACAAAAGCGGATAGAAACGGGTACAAGGACGCGGATTTCATGAGACTGGTGAAAAAACGGGTTGGCATGAAGAGCAAATAGGCCCAACCCGGCACGGAAGGCGGAGTCCGGGGCACCTTTGGTCCCGGCTCCACCCCGTGACGGCCAGAATATCTGCTCGGGGAAGAAGGCCACATCTGGCGAATTTTTGGCTTTCTTCCCACACACCTTTTCCCAGACCGGCGCCGGTGGTCACCGATCAGGGGGGCGGTTATCCACCCGCGGCGGTTATATTTTTGCTGAGTCGTAGTCAAGAGGTTGGCCTCTGATAAAATTATTTAGATTTTTCAATTGATTCAGGATGGCAAACATTGTCCTTAGGAGTTGGCCACAGTTCGAGTAAGTCTCGATGAAAACCCTGGTTTTCGCTCCGGCTGCCTATAATTTTGCCGAAACCATCCGCATGGCGGAGGTGGCGAAAGCCTGTCGGGACAATTTCCGGGTAATTTTCACTTCTTACGGCGGCAACTTTGAATGGCTGATCAAGGAGGAAGATTTTCCCCTGATCCCCACGCAGCCCCGCCTTTCTCCCCAGAAGATCGACCGACTTTACCGGATCATGCGCTGGGATTTGATCAATTATCCCTTTGCCGTGGATCATCTTACCGAGCGGGTGCAAGGGGAACTGCAATGGCTGGAGGCCCTGAAGCCCGCGGCGGTGGTCACCGGGCTCGACCTGAGCTGGCCCATTTCCTGTCGGGTGGCGGGAGTGCCCCTGGTCTGGGTGGCCCAGACCACCTTTCTGGCCCCTTATTGGCATTCGCCCCTGGCCACCTGGCCGGATTTCCTGGATTATGCTCCTGTGCGGGTGATGCCGGAAAGATTCCTCAATTTTTTGGCCCGGTATCTCATGCATTTTAACCGGCTGGTTATGAAGCCCTTCAATGCCACCGCCCGTCGGTTCGGGGCTCGCCCCTTTAAGCACCACGAATTTTGGGAGGGGAATTACACTCTGCTGGCGGAGCCCCGGGAATTTTCAGGCCTGGATAATTTTCCGTCCCACTATCATTTTATCGGTCCCCTGGTGGCCCGCCTGGACCGGGACATTCCGCCGGAAGTGGAAAATCTGCCCCGGGATCTTCCCATTATTTACTTTGCCATGGGGAGTTCCGGAGACGCACGCATAGTGGCGGAAATTCTGGAAGGCTTTGCCGGGAAACCTTATCGCGTCATTGCACCGGTGAAAAAACTTCTGCAGGGCCTGCCGGTGGACATTCCCCCGAATGTCCTGGTGACCGACTGGCTGCCGGCCCACAAGGTCAACCCCATGGCGCAAGTTTCCGTGATTCACGGCGGCTTGGGCACGGTCATGACTGCGTGTCTGTCCGGGACTCCCATTGTCGGGGTGGGGATGCATTTTGAGCAGGAAGCCAACCTGGAGTGTGTGGTGCGCAAGGGCTTTGCCCTGCGCCTGCGCAAGCGGCGGGTGACCCCCAGCCAGGTAATGGCCGGGGTGGACCGGCTTCTGGACGATCCCGTGGCCCAGCAGCGGGCCCGGGAATTTAAACAAATCCTGGAACAATATGACGGTCCCGCCAACGCGGCCCGCTTCCTGACCCAAACCTTCGCCACCTGAAAAAACCTGCCTGGGGCCTCCTTCCCCTTCCGCCAGCTTGACTCGGTTTTAGAAGAATTTATTTTAAAAGGATAACGTACTTCACTTTCAACTTATCCAACGCGACCAAAGGGGATTTTAATGCAGTGTCGAAGTAAAATTCTGATTGTTGTTCTGGCCTTAATGGTGACTTTGATGATTCGGCCAGGTGACGGCTGGGCCGAGTCCCTGGCCAAAAATTCACCTTCCCAAGGAAAAAATATGATCGACAAAATTCATAAAACCGAGGCGGAGTGGCGTGAGATTCTTACTCCGAAGCAGTATCACATTCTGCGGGAGAAAGGCACGGAGCCCGCGTTCTCCAGCCCTTTGCATGACAACAAGGGGAAAGGCGTTTATCTGTGTGCGGCCTGCGATCTGCCGTTGTTCAGTTCCGAGCACAAATTCGACTCCGGCACCGGTTGGCCGAGCTTCTATAAGCCCATCGACCCGGACCACATCTACACCCAACCGGATAAGAGTTGGTTCACCACCCGCACCGAGGTGCTCTGCGCCCGCTGTGACGGTCACCTAGGGCATGTGTTCGAAGACGGCCCGCCGCCCACCGGACTGCGCTACTGCATGAACGGGCTGGCTTTGAAGTTCAAGCCTGCGGCGGCAGACAATGAGAAGTGATGGGAGGGGAAGTAAGTTTAGTTTGCGGATTTCGCGGACTTGCTTCCTTTTGCAAACCCTTAATTTTAAGTAATCAGTGATCAGTGACCAGTGACCAGTGATCGGTATCAAAAACCAAGATTGACAATTTGGTGACCTATTCCTTCACTTGAGCTCCCAAAGCAGGAGCTTTGGGGCTAGGGCGTTCCCAAGCGGGACCTTGGGAACGAGGCTATAAGGCGGATGTTTAAGGCGAAGGGCATCCCGCCTTTCGAATTTTGGTAAGAGCCAATTTCCCCTCCTCCCGTTCAACTCTCACCCTAAGCGGGAGCACAGGCTTCCAGCCTGTGCAACAACAGGCAAGATGCCTGTTCTCCCGATAAATCATGGACGCCATTTCTGGCCAAGTTTACCCTTGCTGATTACTGACCACTGACCACTGATCACTGATCACTGATCACTGGTCACTGATCACTGTTCACTGAAAACTGCGGCTCCCACCAGGCTTGAAGAACACGGATGGCCTCTTCCGTGGAGATGGCCTTCAGACACTTGTTGTCAGGGCAGCGGCGGGTCAGACAATCCGGTTCCGGGCAGGCACCCTCTTTGCCGTAGAGGTAGGTGCCCCAGTCCACCCGGTAGGGGCCGATGCGGGCCGGGTGGTCGGCCCCTAGCAGCGCCAGGGTGGGCACGCCCAGGGCCAAGCCCATATGCAGGGGGCCGCTGTCATTGGCCACCAGGAGGCGGCCATGGCTGAGAAGCCCGGCCACGGTGAGCAGCGGCCAGCGTCCGCCGGTGACCAGGGCCGGCCCGGGAAGTTGGGCTGCCAGGGCCTCGGCCGCGGAGCGGTCCCGAG
>CAZLRL010000098.1:3805-8516 GCA_964561645.1 uncultured Desulfobacterales bacterium | reverse complement strand
CGAGGTTAACCTATGGATCTGAGACGCATTTTAGGGAAAAAGCGTTGCGGTACATCAGCGGTACGCACCGGCACCCGGGCGGTTCCCGGGCGGCACCCCCTGGAATCTCTGCGGCAACCTACGCCACAGATGCGGCAGCTGGCGTTACAGATGCGACAGCTAGCGGCCCGCCGCGCCGCATTTTTGCCCGCTCCCGCGGCCGGGCGCTTCTTGTTTGTCCCCGCCGTCTCACCAAAAGGGGCAAAAAAAGAGCAATTTTATGACAAAAGGGGCCAAAAATATGTTCCTTTTGATCAAAAATGATCCAACGGCGCGCGCCCGCGGTTTTTTTTACCGGGGAACTTGACATGGGGCCGGGGTTTCTTACTTTAAGATTATCCAGGATACGTCGACCTAAATTTCGGCTTGTAGCTGAAGACCGAAAACCATGCCTGGCGCCGCGCTCCCGCCAAAAAGCGCGAGATAGAGGCCAGGCCGAAACCCGGTGCTCAAGCCCTCCCGGGGCGGGGTCTTCCGCCGACCTGTTCGGCCGCAGCCCCGCCCCCTTTGTAACAGGAAGACAAACCTATCCACCCCGAATCCCGCCCCGCCCATTTCCGCCCGGCCGCGGCCGCCGCGGCCCGCGGGTTACGAAAAACCCCGACTTCACCAGACAAGGAGGATATACCCCATGAGGATCGGAGATGTAGTTCAAAGCGCGGATTGGAAAACGGAAAAACACGTCCCCGTCATCGAATGCCCGGACCAGGTCAAGGCCGACGAGATGTTCGAGGTCAAAGTGAGCCTCGGCAAAGAAGTGGCCCACCCCAACACCACCGAACATCACATCAAATGGATCCATGTTTTTTATAAGCCCGACGACGGCAAATTCGCCTACCAGGTGGCCAGCGTGGAATTCAGCGCCCACGGCGCCTCCACCGAAGGGCCGAACACGGGCCCGGTTTACACTCACCACGGCGCCGCCCTTACCATGAAAATCAAGCAGTCGGGCACCATTTTCGCGGGCTCCTACTGCAACATTCACGGCTTATGGGAGAATTCCAAGGCCGTCAAGGTTGGCTGAGCGCGGCGGGTTTAATAAAAATGCCCACCAAGGGTCATTCTGGGCGCAGTGAAAACACTTGTTATTACAAACAGTTACAGATTAGACGCTGCCCTCGGAATGGCCACCCCAGTTTTGACCCGAGCTGTATTACACCTTTATATATAAGAGGTTTTCGGACGGCCCTTTCTTCGCGATAATACGGTCATGTTAACCTCCGCCTTGGAAAAACCCATCCTGATTTTCGGCTGCGGCAACATCCTGTTCGGGGATGACGGCTTCGGGCCCACCGTGGTCCAGCATCTCCAGGAAAATTACCCACTGCCCGAGGATGTCCTGGTCCAGGACGTGGGCACCGGCATCCGGGAGATCCTCTTCGACCTGGCCCTGAGCGCCAAAAAACCCGACAAGCTCATCATCCTGGACGCGGTGGACTACCCGGACCGCGCCCCCGGCGAGGTCTTCGAAATTTCCGTGGACGGCATCCCGGCCCAGAAGACCTCGGATTTTTCCCTGCACCAGTTCCCCACCGTCAATCTTCTCAAGGAACTGACGGAGCAAACCGCGATCGACATCCACATCGTGGTGGCCCAGACCGCGCAGGTCCCTGAAGAAGTAAAGCCCGGGCTCTCCGAAGAGATCACCCGGGCCATTCCCGAGGCCTGTCGCCTGGTGCTGTCGCTGATTGACCGTGCTTGATTTAAAACAGAAAAACCGCGTTAAATGGTGTTTTGCTTGGTTTGCTGCAGCTTTTCCAGGGCCCGCTGCAGGTTGGCCTTGGCCTCTTCATAGAAGATCGGCCGCAGGTCCAGGGCCTTTTGGAAGCACTTGGCCGCGTCTTCGTAGCGGCCCGCCAAGTAGTAGTGCACCCCGATGTTATTATAGGCCTGGGCTTCATCGCCCGCCTTGAGGAAGGTGTCGAAGGCCTCGGAGTAGCGCTTCAGTCCCGCCAAGGCCATGCCCAGATGAAGGTTGATCTTCTTGTCCTTGGGGTCCAGGTTCTGGCCTTTTTGCAGGAAAAGCAGGGCCTTATTATAATCCTTGACCTTCAGATAGGCCTGACCCAGGGTGGCTAAAAGAGCCACGTTCTTGTCGTTCATGGCCGCGGCCGGTTCCATGATCCGGATGGCTTCCCGGGGATTGTCCTGGGCCAGGTAGGCAATGCCCAGAAGGTGGCGGGTTTTGGCTCGACTTCGATCCTGCCGCAGCACCTCCTGAAAGATCCGGATAGCCTCAGGGTACTCTTTGGCCTCGAGATAGGTCAGGCCCAGGGCTTCCCGGGCTTCCGGCATATCCGGCTGAGCTAGGAGCACCGTATTCAGTTCCTTGCGGGCGCTCTCGTGCTGGCCGGAGAGCAACAAAATCACCGCCACCTTGTAGCGGATGTCGTGGCGGTCCGGGTGATCCCGGAGAATTTGCAGATAGTGCACCAGGGAACCGTCGTACTGGCGCCGTTCCAACATCAAATCCCCCAGGGCTTCCCGGCGCTCCGGGCTCAACTCCGCCGGGGCGCCCGGCGCAGGCTTGTCCGACACCGGATCGTAAGCTTCCTGCAGTTTGACGGCCTCTTTGGTTTTCAAGGGCCGGACTTTCATGGCCCCCTTTTTGCCAGAACATTGACTCCCCAAAACCAACAATGCCATCAGCAAAAGGTAAAATCCGCATCGACCGGTTAACTGCATGAGCTACTCCCTCCTCAGTCAGCCAGTTTAGCCAAGGCCTTCTGGCTTTGCAACCGTTCCTGTCCCAGAATCAGCGCACCAAAGGCGCGGTGCGGCTACCGGCCCGGGAAAAGGACTTCTGATAAATTACTTTTTCGAGACCGCTTTGGGACGGTGGACACGGTGTTTTTTTAACAAAGCATACAACCGGGGCTGGGACAGGTCCGAGATGCGACAGGCCTCCTGGAGGTCATTTTGAGCCCGGGCCATGAGTTCCTGGAGGTATTCCTTCTCGGCTTGAGCCACAGCCGCTTCCCGGTAATCCCGCAGCCTGGGCAGGTTGACCGTGACGGAGACGGCTGCAGGCACCGCGGGTTTGTGGGCCTTTTTTTCCCGGCGATACTGCAAAGCCCGCATCAGAGGCAAGGTCATGCGTTTGATGGAAGACTGTTTCTCGATATAGTCCCAGGCGCCGTTAACCATAGCCAATTCGGCGCCGTCCGGATCCCCGGCCCCGGTAATGATGATGACCTCAGGGGGGTCGCGCAATTCCTGGATTTTCGGGAGGGCCCGTAGACCGCTGCCGTCCGGCAGGCGAACGTCCAGAAAGACCACATCATAGGAGCCGTTGGAGGCCTCCCTGACGCCATCGCTCAAGCTCTGGGTGAATTTCACTCCGTGGCCCATATCCGTGACCATTTCGGATAACATCTCACAGAATAGCTCGTCATCGTCAATGATCAGCACCTTACCCATGGGAATCTCCCTCGTTGGTTGAATAATGAATTCTCCGTATATGGCTATTGGAAACCAATTTCCCGATGGCTGCACAAAATCCCACTCACTTGCTGGGATTTTTTCCCAACACCCTTCTGACGGCGTTAGTCAGCTCACTGATGGACAGAGGTTTGATGATATATTCCCTGATACCCACCTGTTCCGCACTGGCCTGGCTCACTGCTTCACTGAAGCCGGTGGCCAGGATGACGGGCAGCTCCGGCCGCAGATTCCTGAGTTCCCCGGCCAGTTCCAGGCCGGTCATGTGGGGCATGGTTTGGTCCGTGATGACCAGATCGAACTCCTGAGGATTTTGCCTGATCATTTCCAGAGCCCTATGGGGATTGGTAGTGACCGTGGTGCGGTATCCCAGGCTCTCCAGAATTTCCTTCCACATGTCCACCAGCCATTCTTCATCGTCCACGAACAGCAGACTGTGGCGGCCGTTTTCCCTTGCTGCCGTTGCGGCAGTCCCGGGCAGCTGACCGGGCGCCAGTCGGGGAAGATAAAGGTGGAATTCCGTGCCCTGGCCCAGCGCGCTGTGGGCGGTGATGATACCCTGGTGGGCCTTGATGATGTCCCGGACCACGGCCAGCCCCAACCCGGGACCTTCGGTTTTCTCAGTGCTGACAAAGGGGTCGAAGATGTTTTCCAGGGCATCCTGGTCCAGGCCGGGGCCGGTGTCCCGGACGGTTAAACGGAGGTGGGGCCCCGGTGACAATCCGGGCAACCGGGCTAGGGCCTCGGCATCGAGGTTCACCGGGGTGACCGAAATATCCAGGAGGCCGCCCCGGTCCCGCATGGCCTGGATAGCATTGGTGCACAGGCTGATGATCACCTGGTGCATCTGGGCCGGGTCCGCCAGGACAGCATCCCGATTTTCCGGCAACCTCACCTGGAGTTCCAGGTTGGAGGGGAGGGTCGCCTTAAGTGTGGGCAGGACATCCCGGACCAGGGCCCCGAGACGCAGGGCTTGCCGGTCCTGGGGGCTTGGGCGGCTCAGGGCCAGCATCTGGTTCACCAGTTTTTTGCCCCGTTTTCCCGCCTTGAGCACTTGTTGTAACCGGCGCTGGGAAACGTTGTCTTCCTTGAGGCTCATGAGGGCCATTTCGGTGTACCCCAGCATCACCCCCAAGATGTTATTAAAATCATGGGCAATAGCCCCGGCCAGGCTGCTGATGGCGTCCGGCCGCGGTTCACTCTGGCGTGGTGGGGCTTCGACCCGGGAGCA
>CAZLRL010000098.1:0-3795 GCA_964561645.1 uncultured Desulfobacterales bacterium | reverse complement strand
GCGGTTCCTGGCGCGGCGGGGCTTCAAACCTGGAACTCCTCTCTTCGGTCAATTTGCGGGCCGTAATTTCGACCAGCACGATGTCGGCGTGCCGGGCCTGGCCTTGAGAATCGCTGGCGATTTGACCGCTTTCCTGGAGCCAGACGATCCGGTCGTCTTTGGTTTTGAGCCGATACTGCCGCACGTAGGTACGGTCGGTTCCCAAGCCCCGGAGAAAGGCCTGGCGGGCCGGCTCCCGGTCTTCCTCGAGGATCACCTCAAACCAGGGCCGACCTCCCGGGGCAAACTCCTCGGGGGTATAGCCGGTTATCTCTTCCAGCCGATTTTCCCAAAAGGTGATGTTGCCTTCCCGGTCGAGACGCCCCAGGGCCAGGGGCAGGTAATGGACGGCCAGATTCAGGCGCTCCCGGGTTTCCTGCAGCCTCACCTCAGTTTCGAGCTTGGCCGTGATATCCACGAGCCGGAGGATAACTCCCGAGGTTTCCCCGGTATTAAAATCAGTCAGAGGATAACAAAAGAGTTCCCCCCGGGCCGGTCCTCCTTCCTCCGGGGGCCCCCCCTGGGTAACCGTCACCTGGGCCGGCTGCCCGCTGGCCAGGGTCTCATGCACCGGGCACTTTTCACCCGTCGCGAGAGTGTCATGAATAACGGTTTGACAATTTTTCCCCACCAGCGGCTTCTTATGGGCGAACCATCTCTCCAGGGTCGGGTTGACCTTGATAAAGGTGAGGTTGCGGTCCAGGACGCCTAAACCTTCCTCTAGTGAAGCCAGCAATCCCTCAAAGAGGGTTTCCTGTTCTTGCAGGGTGCTTACGGTCTGCCTCAGGCGCGTGTTATCTTGGATGATCACCACCCCGCCCATCGGCTCACCTCGTTCATCAAGAAGAGGCGTCGACTGCCCGTTAAAAAAACCTTCCGGTCCGGTGGGCGCGAGCTTGCGGGGTTGGTCCAGATCGAAAATTTTGCGGCAGATTCCGGTTTCGGCAACGGGACTTTGATCACAAAGTTCCTGGAGGACGGGAAGGACCCGGAAAATATTGTGGCCCAAAGCCTGGGTTTTACTGAGCCCGGTAAGGCGTTCCATGGGCGGGTTCCATAAGGTAATGGTAAAGCTCCGGTCAAAAGCCGCGATCCCTTCTTCGCCCTGGCCCAGGATCTTTGCGTAAAAGTCTCTTTCCCATTGAGTTTGTTCATTTAGTTGCTGTTGTTCGGCGGCATCAAGTAAAGTGCGGCCCAGGAGTTGCTCCACCAGGGTCTGGTGTTGTTCTTGGGCGGCCTCGAGCCCGTCCTGGACCTGCCGGAGTTCCGTAAGGTCCGTGGCCACCCCTTCCAGGCAGTCCCGGTCCGCGTCCAGGCGGCCGGAAAGCCGCAACCAGACCACGGAGCCGTCCTGGCGGAAAAAACGAGTGTCAAAATTTTGGACACGGCCGTCAGGCGCGCTTTCCAGCAGTCGTTCCCGGGTATCGGGCTCCACACAATGCCGGCGGGCCACAAATTCCCGCCGGAGGTCTTCCCTGGCTTCGTAGCCCAGCATCCGGGCCAGGGGGTCGTTGGCCTCCAGCATTTTGCCGTCGCTGAGGCGCCACCGGAACAGGCCCACCTGTCCATAGTTGAAAATGGTGCGGTACCGGTCCCCCATCTCCTGCAGGTTTGTTTCGCGACGACGGCGTTCGGAGAGGTCTGCCACCAGGTTGAGGATGGCTGGGCGGCCCTTGAAGTCTATCTGCCGGGAATGGAGAGCCACCGGAAAAGAGGTGCCGTCCGGCCGCAGATGGACTGATTCGCAGACTGCCTCCCCCTGGGAGATCAGCTTTTGACGATGGGTTTCGGCCAGCGCCTGAAACTCCGGGGCCACCAGATGGCGCCAGTTCAAGCCGACTAGGCGCTCCCGGGCCAAGCCATGGGTTTCTATCGCGGCTTGATTGAGTTCGAGAATGGTGCCTTCCAAATCGAGGATCAGGATGGGAAAGGGGAAGGATTCGAGCCGCCGGTTTTTTGCGGCCAGGTCCCCCGTCAAGGCGGCCAGTTCCTTTTGAAGGCGGAGGTTGGTCAGTCCCTGATCACCAAAGGCGGTCAGAGTTTGAAGGAAGTCCCGTATTTCAGGGGAAAAAGCCCCCGGTTCGGAGGCATAAAGGGTCAGAACCCCGTAGACCCGGCCCTGGTGGCTCAAAGGCAGAGCCAGGCAGGACGATAAGCCTAAAGCGTCGGTCACCTCCGCGTAGGCGGCCCCGGCGGATGCGGCGGGAAGGTCGGAGCTCCAGGCCGGTTGGCCGGTGCGGAGGGCGGTGGCGACGGGATCCCGGCCGGGGCCGTGTTCCGGCCAGGTAGCAGGGAGGAGCTCGAGCCAGCCCAAAGCCAGCCCGGCCTGGGCCACCCGATGAATTTTCGGGGATTCCTGATTGTCAAGGAGACCGACCCAGGCCAGGGGGTAGCCCCCGCGGTCCACCAAAAGTCGGCACAGCTCTTGAAAGAAAGGCTGCTCTTCCCGTGCTTGGGCCAGGGCCAGGTGGCAATCCCTGATCAGCGCCAAAGCTCTTTGCGCCCAAGCTTGCCGGTTATCCGTGGAAGGAAAGGCCTTCATAACCTGGTCAGAGCTGATTTCCTCAAGTCAATATTAACTTTTAAACTGTAAGCTGACTCCAAATAAAAAGATTTATATTGCAAGTCTAATTTTAGTTAGTTTTTTCAATATGATAAATTCCGAACAATAATGATTGTAAAAATATTTTTCTTTTTAATAAGTTAATCTAAGTAAATATAATATTCATCGTCAAGAAAATATTTAGTCGGTTGTCAATAATTTTTCTATTTTACGAGGGAAATAGAAATTACAATTGGTATCATGAAGGTAAAATTTCTCGTTCGACAAACTGCTTGACTCCGCCTGGCTGAGAGGGTAGCTTCAAAAAATGCCCACTTTTTTGCTGGCCGTCCCCACATACTGGACCCATCCGGAGGGCCGCGGACGGGAGGAGGTTTTTTTCGACCATCCCACGCCCCTCGATACTGACGGTACTTTGCGCCGCACCCTGGACAGTTTCATTCCCCTGGCGGATCCAGGGGTGTCGGTGGCAGTGGTGGCCGCGGCGACCACGCCGGAACTCAACCCGGCCATGGAAGCGCGGCTGCAAGAAATTGTCAGCTCACCTCCCCTCCCCTACCCGGTGATTTGGTTCCTGCCTTCCCATCTGGCGCGTCTCCAGGATTTTCTGCGCCGCCAAGGCCAGGAGGGCTGGGTTGATCTCCTGTCTCTGAGCGGTTACGGCGCCATCCGCAATCTTACTCTGGTGTTGGCCAACCTGCTGGAAGCCGAGGTCCTGGTGAGTCTGGACGACGATGAGATTATCGAAGATCAAGAATTTCTGAGCAAGATTGCCGCGGACCTGGCGCTTCTGGCACAACGTCATCCGGTTTTCGGGTTGGCGGGACCTTACATCAACGCGGACGGGGGGGTATTGGTGCCGGAGCCCCACACCCCCTGGGGCCTGGTATGGCCCAAACTCCGCTATATGAACCAGACCATGGCCGGGCTGGTGGGCAGCGAGGAGCTGCTGCCCCGGACCCCCCTGGCTTTGGGGGGCAATATGATCCTGCCCGTGGACCTGTGCCGCCGCCTGCCGTTCGACCCCGATATCCCTCGCGGGGAGGACCTGGATTATGTGGCCAACGCGGCCATGTGGGGCATCCCCTTCTTTTTCGATAAGAATTTGCGGGTTGTGCACCTGCCTCCGGATAAACCCCATCCCACCTGGCTCAAGCTTCGCCAGGACCTGCGGCGCTTTGCCTACGCCCGCC
>CAZLRL010000097.1:0-8637 GCA_964561645.1 uncultured Desulfobacterales bacterium | reverse complement strand
GAACGGGTGCTCTACGATATGGAAATGCGCCGGGAAATGGAAGAAAGAGCGGCCGAAGAGGCCTAACAAAAAAACAAGGACTGCCCGGTCATGAGGGCGGGGCAGTCCAGCCAATAAATTCCTTTATGAAAAAGGAAGGAGGAAGCCACCGTGTCGAAAATCATTATTTCCGCTGCCATCCGCGGGGCCCACAAAATCGTCGACAAGTGTGCGGCCAAACTGGACGAGGCGGTTGAAAAACATGGGGAAAACCAGGAAATCGCTTTCCCTAATACCGCATATTACCTGCCCATCATCTATTCCCTCATGGGCGTCAAGATCGAGAAACTGAAAGACGCGGTACCGGTCATGAAGCGCTGCAAGAATTTGCTGCCCCCGATACCGGCGGAAAAAGTCTATTTACCCTACCTGGGCCCCGGTCTGGACGCGGGCCTGGCCACCTTGTTTGCCGAAGAGATCTTCGAGGCCATCCGCATCCTGGAAGATCCCGACTTCTACACCGGCGGCGAGGAAGTGATCGATAAGAGCACGGCCAACATCTGGTTGGGGCCGGCGGAAGACACCATTTTCCGGAAACGGGGCATTGAGTTCGTGGACGGTTCGGCCCCCGGGTTTGCCGCCATCGTAGGCTCGGCGCCCACCACCGAGGAAGCCGTCGAGCTGGTGCTGGAATACCAGAAGAAAAACCTCTACATCTTCTGTGCCGCCCGGGACATTGAAGGCAAAACCTCGGTACCCGAGCAGCTTATCGAGGCCGGCGTGCAGGTGGGCTGGCCCACCCGGATCGTGCCCTTCAGCCCGGATATCTCCGGCGCGGTCTTTGCGCTGGGCTTCGCCAACCGGGCCGCCATGGCCTTCGGCGGTGTCAAACCCGGCGCGGCGTTGAAAATGCTCCTGTATAACAAGGACCGCATTTTCGCCTTCGTCAATGCCTTGTCCACCATTCCCGACGAATGGTACGCCAACGCCGCGGGGGCCATCAACTGGGGCTTCCCCACCATCACCAACCAGGACATCCCCCAGGTGCTGCCCACCGGTATCTGCACTTACGAGCACGTGGTCAGCAACATTCCCATGGCGGAACTCGGAGAAAAGTCCATCGAGGTGCGGGGCCTCAAGGTTACCGTGACCCACATCGACATCCCGGTGGATTACGGTGCAGCCTTCGAGGGTGAGCGGGTACGGAAAGACGACCTCTACATGGAATGCGGCGGCGGTAAAACCCTGGCCGTGGAGCTGGTGACCAGCAAACGCATGGATGAGGTGGAAGACGGTCACGTCGAGGTCATCGGCCCGGATATTCCGGATCTTCCCAAGGACAAGATTCCGGCCCGCCTGCCCCTGGGCGTGTTGGTCGAGGTGGCCGGTCGTGACTTCCAGCCCGATTTCGAGCCCATCCTGGAGCGCCAGATCCACCACCTGGTAAATTACGCCAAGGGAATCATGCATATCGGCCAGCGGGATATCGCCTGGTACCGCATCGGCAAATCCGCGGTGGAAAAGGGCTTCACTTTGAAAGACATCGGGGTCCTCTTGCACGCCAAATTGCATCAGGATTTCGGCGCCATCTTCGACAAACTCCAGGTGAAACTCTATACCGAAGAAGACAAAGTGAAAGAACTCACCGAGCTGGCCCGGGGTATTTATAAGGAGAGAGACGAGCGTATCGAAGGCATGACCGACGAGACCACCGAGACGTACTACTCCTGCACCCTGTGCCAGTCCTTCGCGCCCAACCACGTGTGCGTCATTTCTCCGGAGCGCACCGGTCTGTGCGGCGCCTACAACTGGATGGACTGCAAGGCTTCCTTCGAGATCAACCCCACCGGTCCCAACCAGCCCATTGAAAAGGGTGAGACCCTGGACGACAAACTGGGCAACTGGAAGGGCGTTAATGATTTCGTGTTCAAAGCCTCCCGCCAGGCCGTCAGTTCTTATAACTTCTACAGCCTGGTGTATGACCCCATGACCACCTGCGGCTGCTGCGAGTGCATCTCCGCGGTGCTCCCCATGGCCAACGGCATTATGACCGTGCACCGGGATTACACCGGCGAGACTCCCTGCGGCATGAAGTTCACCACCCTGGCGGGCGTCATCGGCGGCGGACAGGTAACCCCGGGTTTTGTGGGCCACAGCAAGTACAACATCTGCCAGCGCAAGTTCGTCGTGGGAGACGGCGGGCTGGCCCGGGTGGTGTGGATGCCCAAGAGCCTCAAAGAGGAAATCCGGGAGCGCCTGATCAAGCGGGGTGAAGAGGTCGGCATGCCCGATCTCATCGACCGCATCGCGGATGAGACTGTGGGGGTCACCGAGGACGAGATCATGGGCTTTCTGACCGAGAAAGACCATCCGGCCTTGAAGATGGATCCCATAATCGGCTAGCTTAGAGGTTGGAAGATACGCCTCTTCCGACTCTCTTTCTGAACCCCGGCCAGGGGTTGACCAAGCCCCTGGCCGGAATACATGCCATGGATAAGGAGACTGACAATGGCTCTAACTGGAATTGAAATCTTTAAAATGCTGCCTAAAACAAATTGCAAGGAGTGCGGCTACCCCACCTGTCTGGCCTTCGCCATGGCCCTGGCCAGCGGCAAGGCGGAGTTGGAAGCCTGCCCCTATGTATCAGAGGAAGTAAAAGAAAAACTGGCGGAGGCATCGGCGCCCCCCATTCGCCCCATCAAGCTGGGTCCGGCGGATGCGGTCAAGAGCATCGGCGGTGAGACCGTGCAATTCCGCCATGAGAAGACCTTCTTCAATCAGACCCTCATCGCGGGTATGCTCACCACTGCCATGAGCGACGCCGAAATAGATGAAAAGCTGAAGGTTTTCATGGACATGCAGTTTGAGCGGGTCGGCTTGAATCTGCGTCCCGAAATGATGGCCGTGGTGGATAAGGACGGGGATGCCGGCAAATTCAGCGGTGTAGTCAAGAAGGTCATGGACAACAGCGATGCCTTGGTTCTGTTGTGCAGCGACAAACCGGAGGTTTTAAAAGCCGGGGCGGAAGCAGCCAAAGAGCGGCGGCCCATCCTGGCCTATGCCACCGCGGACAATGCCGATGCCATGGGCGCGCTGGCCAAGGAACTGGACCTGCCCCTGGTGGCCAAGGCCGAGGGGTATGACGCCCTGGCCGAGCTCACCAGCAAGCTGACCGGCATGGGCCTGAAGGACCTGATTCTGGATTCCGGCGCCCGAGAAATCAAAGAGGTCCTGAAGGACAACATCGTTTTACGGCGGGCCGCGCTGGTGCCCAAGTTCAAACCCTTCGGCTTTCCGGTGCTCAACTGCGTGGCGGAGATGACCGACGACCCCATAAAGCAGGCCCTGTACGCTTCGGTGGCCATCGCCAAATACAGCGCCATCGTGGTGCTCTCGGATCTGGAGCCCCATGCGGTTTTCCCGTTGCTGCTCCAGCGGCTCAACATTTACACCGACCCGCAGAAGCCCATGATCGTCACCCAGGGCATTTACCCCATCAACAATCCGGACGAGAATTCACCCATTGCCATCACCACCAACTTTGCGCTGACCTACTTCATCGTTTCCGGAGAAATCGAGGGGAGCAAGGTGCCTGCCTGGCTCATGATTATGGACACGGAAGGGCTGTCCGTCATGACCGCCTGGGCGGCCGGCAAGTTTGTGGGCGACGCGGTGGGCATGTTCGTCAAGAAATCCGGCATCACCGACCAGGCCAAGACCCGGACCCTCATCATTCCGGGTTATGCGGCGGCCATCAGCGGCGACCTGGAAGAGGAACTGCCCGAATGGAAAATTCTCATCGGCCCCCGAGAGGCTTCCCACATCCCGGCTTTTCTGAAGTCAATGTAAGAAGATCGGGAAGTCAGTGAATATTGACGAGGAGGCCGGCTGACGGCCTCCTTCCACCTTGATAGAGGAGAAGGAGAGGTCCACCGATGAGTAAATTTTATCGTATCGGAGAAAATCTGAACGTAGTTACCAAGGTGTACGGACAGGCCATGAAGGACCGCAACCCGAAGCCCCTCCAGGAATTGGCCGAGAAGGAAGCCGAAAAAAAGGTTGATTTCATCGACGTCAACATCGGTCCGGCCCGCAAGGGTGGCGAAGAATTGATGGATTGGGTCGTCAAGACCATTCAGGAAGTAGTGCCCAATATCCCCCTGGCCCTGGATACCTCCAACATTGCGGCCATGGAGGCCGGGCTCAAGGCCCACAAAGGCAAAGCCCTGATCAATTCCATCATGGCCCGCCAGGAACGCATGGACGCCATGCTGCCCCTAGTGAAAAAGTACGACGCCGACTTTATCGGTCTGTTGTGGGGTCCGGAAGGGATGCCCCGGGACGAACA
The DNA here is from genome assembly GCA_964561645.1 of uncultured Desulfobacterales bacterium. Taxonomy (GTDB): domain Bacteria; phylum Desulfobacterota; class Desulfobaccia; order Desulfobaccales; family 0-14-0-80-60-11; genus JBGSLA01. Next base: position 4,310 of record CAZLRL010000097.1, on the reverse strand, counting down.
CGAGCGGGGCATGCTCACCGCGGATATCATGGCCAACGCCGACGCGCTGGGCATCGGCAACGAGAGCATCTGGTTCGACCCCATCATCGCGCCCCTGAACATCCAGCAGCCTCAGCTCATCAGCACCCTGGAGTACATGAAGATGCTCCAGGATATGGCTCCCGGATGCAAATCCACCTGCGGGCTCAGCAATGCCAGCAACGGCGTGCCGGAGGAACTGCGGCCCATCATCAACCGCACCTATGTCATCATGCTGCAGCGCAACGGCATAGTGAGCGCCATTGTGGACGCGTTCGACGACGAACTGGCCGACGTGGTGGCCGGCAGGAAACCCGAGGCCGTGGAGATCGTTGCCAAGGTCATGGAAAGGCAACCGTTGGACATCAAGTCCCTGTCCCCGGAGCTCCAGAACTATGCCAAAACCGCCCGGGTCATCATGGGAGACGTGCTGTTCTCCGACTCCTGGCTGGAGATTTAGGCACAAGCGACAACAGCCGCAAGCTTGGGGCGGGTTTTGAACCCGCCCTTTTTTGTGGTTAATTATGTATCTTATATCAATTTCGCTTTCAAATGAAACAAACTTGCAATGTAACTAATGGATATTCTTGTTTCTTTTTACAGAAAACCGAAAACGGTATTGGGGGTGTGAACCCTCAGTATGACCGATTTTCACAGGGGTTATCCTTCTGTAGCCGCAGGCTTTAGCCTGCGCTGTTTTTCGTAACAATATTTGCGCAAGCTAAAGCTTGCGGCTACATTTTAAGATATTTTCGGTGCAGGGAAACTTTTTTAACATATTCCGGAATAGATTCTACGCCCTGAGCACCAGGTCCACCGCGTCCGCGGGGGTTTGAGCCCGCTGGAGACCCTTTAACTCCCAGTCCACCCCCAGCCCCGCCACCGGTTTCCCCAGTTTCAGGGCGATGGCCGCCTCGGAGATGGTGCCGTAGCTGCCGTCCACCGCGATGAGGGCGTCCGCGGCGTGAACGATAATCAGGTTGCGGGCATGGCCCAGGTTGGTGGGGAGGGCATAGGTCAGGTAGGGGTTGGCCCGGCCGCGGTCCGGGTCGGGCAGGATGCCGATGCAGACCCCGCCCTCGTCCTGAACCCCCCGGGCCGCGGCTTCCATGACGCCCCCCAGGCCGCCGCACAGGACCACAGCATTCCGGCGGGCCAGCTCCCGGCCCACCTCATAGGCCAGGGCGGCCGCTTCCGGGGCAGCCTCGCCGCCGCCGATGACGGCCACGTATTTAGGTAAGGATTTGCCTGACATACTCCTCCTGGACTTCCGGCCCGAAATTTCTTATCATTAAATACAAAGAGACAAGGGGTTACCCTTATTTACCGGGAGTCTTGCCGGGCATTTTAGCCCAGGTGGTGACCTATGATAACCAGGAATTTTTGTAAGGGCCAGAGAGCGTGGCTGGCTATTTTCCTGGCCGCGGTCTATTTGCTGAGCGCGGCGGGCTGCGCCACCGCGCCCTATACCGGCCGCAAGCAGGTGCTCATGGTTTCTAAGGAGAAGGAGTTGAGCCTGGGGTATCAGGCCTTCAAACATATCAAACGGGAATCCAAACCATCCAAAGACCAGGCCCTGCAGGCGCGGGTGCGCCGCGTGGGGGAGCGCATCGCCCGGGCCGCGGACCGGCCTGATTATCGCTGGGAGTTCATCGTTTTCGAGGACGACGATAACGCCAACGCCTTCTGTCTGCCGGGCGGCAAGGTGGGCATCTACACCGGTCTGTTCAAGTACATCAAAAATGACGCGGCTCTGGCCACGGTCATTTCCCACGAAGCGGCCCACGCCCTGGCCCGCCACGCCGGGGAGCGCCTGTCCCAGGGGACGCTGGCCCAGTTGGGGGGTACGGCTCTGGGCCTAGGTTTGGGCGCGTTTGGAGTCAGCCCCACCGCGGGCCGGGTGGCCATGCAGGGCTACGGCTTGGGGACCAAGTTGGGGGTGCTCCTGCCCTACAGCCGGGTCCAGGAGTCTGAGGCGGACCGTATCGGCCTCATTCTCATGGCCAAGGCGGGTTATGAGCCGGAGAAGGCCCTGGAGTTCTGGGAGCGTTTCGCCACCGGCAAAAAGGACCAGGTCCAGGTGCCCCAGTTTTTATCGTCCCATCCCTCGGACGCCACCCGCATCCAAAACATGCGGGCCCACCTGCCTGAGGCCCGGCGGTATTATGTGGGCCAGCCGGAAAATGCTCCGCCCCTCGCGGCCGCGGCCCCGATGTGGTCCGGCCATCAGAACCTTCCCCAGCGCGGGCGTTGAGAGCACTATCCCGATCCCGCCCAGGTGAGGACAGGAATCGGCCTTCGGGCGGCGGATCCGGCTAGGAGATAGCCGATGCGACCTGCTGCCCTTCCCCTGTTTTTACTTTCCTTCCTCTCAAGGGCCTTTCAAACTGGCTCATAATTTCCCAGCCGCGGGCCAGCCACTCGGAAAGGTCGGGAGGATACGTTCCCCGAAAGGGAAAATCTTTGACATTCCGGGTGTCCATGACCAGCACGTCCACTTCCACCGGACCCTTTTTGACCCGGTAGCCCCATTCGTAATTGTCGGTGGTCTGGGGAGACGTGGCCTTGGCAAAAAAAGCCACCGTGTTGTTCTCCTGCCTGACGGAAGAATACGTATGGCAGCCGTCCTCCACCCTTGTTCCGCTGGAGCCGTTCAGACAACCGCACTCACAATACGCTCCCAACAGATCGAGGCCGTCTATCTGAAAACCCCTTTGCACTTTCTTGATTAAATTCTGCGTCATGGTAATTTTCCCCCCTTGGCTGATGCTTGATGCGCAGAGCTCCCCCGCCCTGTTCTTCTCTACCTTTGTTCCCATATATTTTCTCTCGGGTCAATAGGGTTGTCTATCCACCAAAATGACTATAACGGGCTGGTAAAATGTGACTATTTGGGCTTATCGGGGGATAACTGATATTTCTAAAGAAGGGGGCTTTGCTTCCATGACGACGTGAAGAAAATTTCAGGCCCCTTCCCGGAGGCGGCGGGCTTCCCCCACCCGGACGGTGACCCGGTTGGTGTCGAAGTATTCCAGGAGGGGGATGGTGAATTTGCGGGAGGTCTGGGTCAGGTCCTTGAACTGGGGGATGGAAATTTCCCGGTTCTGTTTCAAAAAATCCACCAGCCTGGTCTTGAGCCGGGCGATGGCCTCGGTGTGGAAGTAAAGGTCTTCTTTGACCTTGACCAGTTTCCCCTGGTTCACCAGGACGGCCAGGAGGGGTTGCATCTTGGTCAGGGGGAGCTTGAGCGCGGCCTCCACCTCCTTCAAGGTGGGCGGCGTCAGTTGCCCCTGCTGGTAGAGGGCCTCCAGGCGGCGGGTGACCTCCTCCTGGTCCACGGCCAGCTGCACCCGGTGGGTGGCCAGGCGCACCAGGTCTTTTTCCACCACCACCTGCTGTTGCTGGGTCAGGCGGCCCAGGATATAGTTGAACAGGCGCATCTCCATCTGGGGCGGGAGGCGGCGGCGCAGCTCCTCCTTGGAAAAACCGGGCCGCAGGGGGTTTTTCTGGTGATAGGTTTTGAGAAGGGTGCGAATCTCCTCTTCCAGGGCCCGGGCGGTGTCGGTTAAGATATAGCGCTGGTTTTCCGGGTCATACAACAGGGCCTGGCCTTTCTGGGCCAGGGCGTTCAACAGGTTGGCAATCTCGGCGGGGTCCCAGGGCAGCATGGCCGCCAACTCCGGGCGGCTGCGCCCCGCGGGGCCGGCCTCTTCCAGATAAAGGCGGGCCTGTTCTTCCGGGGAGCCCTGTTCCAGGATCTGTAGGCCGCTGAGGACCTTTTCCTGACGGCGTTTGTGGCGGGGCGGATTGACGTGCAGGATCTGACCGCCGCCCCAGGTGATGGCCGGGGAGAGGTTGCGGACCACAAAACGGTCCCCGGGTTTTAAGGCCACCGCGTCTTTGAGGATAAACTGGACGTAGCCCGAAGAGCCCGGGGGCAACTCGTCGGCGTCCAGGAGCAGGGGCACGGCCAGGCGCTCGCTGGTGCCGGTGTGGAAGCGCAGCGTTTGGCGGTGCTTCAGGGGGCGGGGCGCGCTTTTCAGGACTTCGAGAAAGACGTCCAGGCGGCGGCTGGGAATGAGGGAGCCCGGGGTGGCCACCACCATGCCCCGCTCCATCTCTTCTTTTTCCAGGCCCTGGAGATTGACCGCGGCCCGGCTGCCGGCCAGCACTTCCTCCAGCGAGGCCCCGTGCATCTGGAGGCTTCTGACCCGGGCTTTATAGAGCGGCGGGTAGATCATGACCGCGTCCCCCACCTTGAGGTGGCCGGTGATGGCGGTCCCCGTAACCAC